>NZ_PSWH01000047.1:0-20235 GCF_002932105.1 Rathayibacter sp. AY1C1
GCGCGCTCGTCGTAGAGGTCGACGACACGCTGGTCGTAGTCGCGGGTCGCCGGGTCGGTCGGGACCATGCCGGAGGCGTCGCCGACTCCGAGGACCTTCTCGCCGGTGAGGCGCCAGTGCACGTATCCGGCGACGGTGGTGAGGAAGTCGATCCGCTCGACGTGCGGCTCGGAGTCGAGGACCGCCTGGTGCAGGTGCGCGAGCGACCAGCGCAGCGGGATGTTGGCGCCGAACAGCTCGGTGAGCTCGGCCGACGCGGGGCCTGTGCTGGTGTTGCGCCAGGTGCGGAAGGGGACGAGCAGCCCGCCGTCCGCATCGAAGGGGAGGTAGCCGTGCATCATCGCCGAGACGCCGAGCGCCCCGACGGAGGAGAGCTGCACGCCGTGGCGCGACGAGGCGTCGGCGACGAGGTCCGCGTAGGCGGCCTGGAGGCCCGCGTGGACGGCGTCGAGGGAGTAGGTCCAGCGGCGGTCGACGAACTGGTTCTCCCACTCGTGGCTGCCGACGGCGAGGACCACGGACGGGTCGGCCGCGTCGACCAGGCACGCCTTGATCCGGGTGGAGCCGAGCTCGATGCCGAGGGCGGTGGCGCCGCTCGTGATCACGTCGGCGGGGGTGGGCCTGCGCTGGTCCATCATGCTCCTCGCTCGGGCGATGTGACCGTTCACAAAGCCCCGGGTCAGCGTAGGCGAAACGGCTCGGGGTCGGCAAGCGAGGGGCCGCCCGACGGGGTCCGACTGCTCCTCCTCCGCCGCAAGCCCCTTCCGCCGGGGCCGCCCGCTTGGTCGCATGAGGCATGCGTGAGATCAGACTCGTCAGACTCGTCACCCGCCTCGAGAACGCCGCCGCCCTCGATCCGCTCGTCGGCCGGGTGAAGCGGGCCGTGAACGCGGTGGTCCGGCCGCAGCCGGTGCGGGACGTGCTGCACGGCGTCCCGGTCGGTCACCCCGTCCATCCGCTGCTCGTCCTCGTTCCCACCGGCGCCTGGGTGTCGGCGGCGGTGCTCGACCTGCTGCCGGGGAACCAGCGGGCGGCGCGGACCCTCGTCGGCGTCGGCGTGATCAGCGTCCTGCCGACCGCCGCCTCCGGCTTCACCGACTGGTCGGAGCTGCACGAGCAGCAGACCCGCGTCGGGCTGGTGCACTCGGCGGCCAACGTGGTCGCGACGGGCCTCTACGCCGCGTCGTGGGTGCAGCGCCGCCGCGGGCGCACCACGAGCGGGAAGGTGCTCGGGATGCTCGGACTCGCCGTCGTCTCGGGCGGCGGCTACCTGGGCGGCCACCTCAGCTACCGGCAGGCGGCGGGGGCGAACCACGCGGAGGACGTGCCGCACCGCTTCCCCTCCGGCTGGCAGGAGCTCGGCGCCCTGGCGGACCTGCCCGAGCGCACGCCGATGAGGAGGGAGGTCGCGGGCTTCCCCCTGCTCGCCTTCCGGCGGGGCGAGCGGATCGACGTGCTCTCGAACGTCTGCAGCCACCTCTCGGGCCCGCTCGACGAGGGCGAGGTCTCGGCGGACGGCTCGGGCGAGGCGTGCGTCGCCTGCCCGTGGCACGGCAGCGCCTTCTCGCTCGAGACCGGCGAGGTGCTGCGGGGGCCGGCCACCTCGCCGCAGCCGCGGTTCGAGACGCGGGTGCGCGAGGGGCGCGTGGAGGTGCTGCTGCCGCACGCGGGGTGAGGCGGGGGCCGGTGCTGCTCAGGCCTGAGCCGTCGACGCCCGCTCCACCAGCACCGGCGGCACCGGGCGGTCGACGGCGGGCTCCTCGCCGCACAGCTCCGCGAGCACGACCCCGATCGTGCGGCGGCCGACCTCCGCGAAGTCCTGGCGGATGGTCGTCAGCGGCGGCTGGTAGTGCGCCGCCTCGGGCACGTCGTCGAAGCCGACGACGCTGAGGTCCTCGGGCACGCGCAGTCCCCGCTCGGTGCAGGCGTGCAGGAGTCCGAGGGCCATCTGGTCGTTGCCGGCGAACACCGCGGTCGGCAGAAGCGCGGCTCCGAGGAGGCGGAGGCCGGCGCGGTAGCCGGACTCGGCGCTCCAGTCGCCCTCCACGACGGCGACAGGGTCGAGGCCGGCCGCGCTCATCCCGGCGCCGAAGCCCTCGAGCCGCGCCTGCGCCTCCACCCAGTGCTGCGGACCGGCGAGGTGCGCGATGCGGGTGTGGCCGAGGCCGACGAGGTGCTCGGTCGCCAGTCGCGCTCCGGCCGCCTGGTCGACGAGGAGCAGAGAGTCGGCGCCGCGGTCCGTCGCGCCGAGCGTCACCGAGGGGACGCCGATCGCGAGGCTCTTGATCGCCTCCAGCGCGCGCTCCTGCGGGGCGAGGACCACGATCGCCTCCACCGACTCCCGCTGCAGGTGGGCGAGACCGTCGGCCAGCGACTCCGCGTCCGGCGCCGCGTTCACGACCGGGACCCGGTAGCCCGCGTCGCGCGCCGCCTGCTCGATCGCGGCCATCGCGGTGGCGGTGCCGTAGAAGCTGTGGCTCTCGGCGGCGAGGATCCCGATCAGGCCGGAGCGGCTCGTCGCCAGGGCGCGGGCAGCGGCGCTGGGGCGGAAGCCGAGGTCCTCGATCGCGGCGAGCACGCGCTCCCGGGTGCGCGGCCGCAGCTGGGGGCTGTCGTTGAGCACCCGCGAGACCGTCTGGTACGACACTCCGGCCCGCACCGCGACGTCGCGGATGGTCGGCGCGCGGTCGAGGGGCATGGCCACACCGTAGCGGTGCGTGCGCCCCCGCCCCCTCCCGCGAGACGCCTCCCGGGTGCGCGTTCGTCGGCGGGTCGCGTACCGGAGCGGCGTCCCGCGGGCGCGGGTCAGGGGCCGCCGAGCCAGTGGTCGATGCGGTGGTGGTCGGGGGTGAAGCCGTGGTCGACGCCCCAGAGGACGGCCTGCGTGCGGCTGGTCGCGCCGATCTTGCCGTAGACGCTGCGGATGTAGGACTTCACCGTGTTGGGGCTGAGGTAGGTGAGCGCGGCGACGTCGGCGTTGCTCTTGCCCTGCGTGATGAGCGCGAGGATCTCCGACTCCCGGTCGGTGATGCCCTCGTGGCGGCCCGGCCAGTCGAGGCCCGGTGCGCTGCCCGCCCGCCGCGGAGGATCGCTGACGACGACCTCGCCCGCCGCCACCCGCTCGAGCGCGGCCACCAGCTCCCGCGCCGGCAGGGTCTTGGAGAGGTAGCCGTGGACGCCCTGCTCGAGGGCGTCCGCGACGAGCGTCGGCGCGAAGTTCCAGGTGTAGACGACCACGTGCTCGGCCCGCTCGTTGCGCACCAGCTCCGCGATCTCGTGGTGGTCCGACTCCGGCTGGGCGAACGAGTCGTAGAGGACGACGTCGATCCGATCGGAGAGGGAGGCGTTCGCGTCGATCTCGGCGACGACCACCCGGTCGCGGTAGTGGTCGAACATGTGCGCGAGGCCCGTGAGGACGACGTCGTAGTCGTCGACGAGCGCGACGGTGAGGGGCGCACGGCGGGTCATGGTCGGACGCTACCGCACGGCTCGTCGGGGCGAGCACACCCCCAGGGGTGTACCGCTGCCTCCTCCGGGGTGGTTGCGTAGCCACCGGTCCCGCAACCGCGGAACCGATCAGCGGGCCCCCGCCCGCACAACGGAAGGACGACCGCCATGCTCGGTCTCATCATCAGCCTCATCGTCGTCGGACTCATCGCAGGAGCGCTGGCCCGGCTCATCGTCCCCGGGAAGCAGAGCATCAGCATCGGCATGACCATCGTGCTCGGCATCGTCGGCTCGTTCGTCGGCGGCTTCCTCGGCTTCCTGATCTTCCAGCACGACCCGATGGACGGCTTCTTCCAGCCCGCCGGCATCATCGGCTCGATCATCGGAGCGATCATCGTCCTGCTCGTCTACACCCGCTTCGCCGGCCGCTCCGCCGCGCGCCGCTGACCCGCAGCGCACGGCGACAGCGAGGTCGCTTCCGACCCGCGCTCCGCGGGCGTGCAGGCACCACGCTGACCGGCGGCCCCGGCCCGGCTCCCTCCACGGGCCGGGCCGTCGTGCTGTCCGCGGGGTGCCCGGGCGTCGACCGCGGTCTCCGACGCTGCGTCCGCGGGTTCCGACGCTCCGTCCGCGGAGCCCGCGCCGCGTCCTCCGACCTCCGCGGATCAGCGGCGGAGTCCGTGGCTGTCGCGTCGGTGGCTGCCGAGGCCGTCGCCGCAGAGTCCGCAGCCGCGCAGCCCGTCGCCGCCCAGCCGCCGCGCACCGGGGTGCGCGATGCTCGGGCGATGCCGCTCGTCGTCCCCGATGCCCTCGTCCCGCTCGCGCTCCGGCTCGCCCGTGCGAACCGCACCTTCGTCAGCGCGGAGGGAGCCCGTCGCCGCATCCGGGAGCGCGCGCTCCGTCCCGCCTCCTACGGCCCGCCGCCCCGCCTCCGGCCCGGCGTGCGCGTCGACGTGGAGCAGGTCGGCTCCTGGCCGGTCTACACGATCCGCCCGCGGGTGATCCGCGGCGGCGTCGTCTACGTCCACGGCGGCGGCTGGGTGAACGAGATCGCGCCCCAGCACTGGTGGCTCGCCGCCCGCATCGCCGACGAGGCCTCCGTCGCGGTGACCCTCCCGATCTACCCGCTCGTGCCCTTCGGCACGGCGCTCGAGGCGCGCGACGGTGTCCGCGCCCTGGTGCTGCGGAGTCTTGAGCGGCACGGGGCGACCTGCCTCGCCGGCGACTCTGCGGGCGGCCAGATCGCCCTCTCGACGGCCCTCGCCCTGCGCGACGAGGGGGTGGTCCTGCCGCGCATGACCCTCGTCTCGCCCGCGCTCGACCTCTCCTGGAGCAACCCGCGGATCCCCGAGGTGCAGCCGACCGATCCCTGGCTCGGCACCCCGGGCGGTCGCGTCCTCGCCGAGAGCTGGCGCGGCGCCCTCGACCTGCTCGATCCGTGGTCAGCCCGCTGTTCGGCGACCTGGCGGGCCTCGGCCCCCTCACCGTCTTCACCGGCACGCGGGACGTCCTCAATCCGGACGCCCACGTGCTGGCCGAGCGGGCGGCGGCTGCCGGGGTCCCGTTCGAGCTCCACGAGGCCGTCGGGCAGGTCCACGTGTACCCGCTCGTGCCCACGCGGGCCGGCCGCGAGGCGCAGCACGACCTTGTCGAGGGGCTCCGCGCGGCGGTCTGACCACCGGCCGGCCCAGGCGTCCGGCAGGCTCCTCTCAGTCCGTCTTCCGGACGGCGGACGGCGCCTCCGCCCGCTCGTCCACGACGTCGAGGCGAGCCAGCGCGTTCGCCGTCCCCCGGCGGCCCCGTGTCGCGACCAGGCCGATCATCGCGGCCGCCGCGAGGACGAAGGCGAGCAGCGACCAGAAGCCGCCCTCGACGGCGAGCAGGGTCGACCAGCCGCCCGATCCCGCCGCCCAGCGCACGAGCCGCTGCCAGAGGAGCGGTCGCGGCTCGGGACGCAGGCGCACCACCGTCTCGCCGAGGGTCCGTCCGGACCGCAGCACGATCACCAGCTGGAGCAGCGGAGCGACGAACGGCAGGGCGCCGAGAACCACGTCCCCGGGGCTCGAGCGCGTGTCCACCCCCGCGAGCACGAGGCCGACCCCGGTGATCGAGACGAGCGCGCCCGTGATGAGGCTCAGCGCGAGCACGTCGCAGAACATGCCGAAGGCGCGGCGGCGGATCGTGACCGGGCGGGCCAGCTCCGGCACCGCGCCCTCGGTCCGGCGGGTGAAGAGGAGGAGGACGGGGGAGAGGAGGGTGCCGAGCAGGGCGCCGGCCGTGTTGGCCAGCAGGTCGTCGACGTCGAAGAGCCGGTAGGCGCACGGGTAGAGGAACCAGTCGCCCGTGAGCTGCGTGACCTCGATGAGGAGCGAGACGGCGAAGCCGACGGCGGTGCCGCCGATCATCCCGGCGACGAGGCGCCCGCGCAGAGCGAGGTGGCGGACGAGCATCCCGAGGGGGACGAAGAAGACCACGTTCAGGAGCACCTGCGCGGACGCGGGGTTCGTCAGCAGCGCGCGGGGCCCGTCGATCCCACCCTCCTTCGCGATGTCGCCGACGAAGGCGAACAGGCGCAGCTGCGGACCCGATCCGGTGCGGCAGGCGGCGGCGACCGTCGCCTCGTCGGGCAGGGGGAGGAGCGTGTAGGTGACGAGGGCGAGCGCGTAGACCACGGCGGCGAAGGCCAGCACCGCGTTGCCGATCCCGAGGACGCCGCGGCGCCGGTACTGCAGGGCGGCCCAGGGCACGAGGCCCACGAGGGCGACGGCGGAGCCGAACAGGAGGGCGAGCACGGCGGAGGTCATGCGTCGACAGTAGGAGAGCGGAGGCCGATCCCCACCGACAGGCGCGTCGGGGATCTCCGCCAGCGCGATTCGTCCCTCCCCAGCGCGGGATCCGGGCGCTCCTCCACGGATCCGAGCGATCCCCGTCCGCCGCCTCCACGCCCTGCTAGCGTTTCCTGGGTCGCGTCCAAGAAATGCGTGCACCTCCGACCCCTCCACGAAAGACGTCATGCCGCTGCGCTCCCGCCTCCTCGCCCTCCCCGCCGCCGTCGCGGCCGCCGCGCTCCTGCTCAGCGGCTGCACCGCCGAGACGCCCGACGCCTCCAGCACCCCCGTCGACGGCGGGACGCTGACCTACGCGTCCGGCGACGGCGAGCCCACCTGCCTCGACCCGCACGTCGGCGGCAACTACCCGCAGGCGCTGCTCGCGACGCAGGTGCTCGAGTCGCTCGTCTCGCGCGACGCCGACGGCACCATCACGCCGTGGCTGGCCGAGTCGTGGACCGTCTCGGACGACGCGCTCAGCTACGACTTCACCCTGCGCGAGGGCGCGACCTTCACCGACGGCACCGCCCTCGACGCGGAGGCGGTCGCCGCGAACATCGCGCACCTGCAGGACCCGGCGACCAAGTCCTCCACCGGCTACCTCGCCGTGGCGAAGGTCGCCTCCGTCACCGCGGTCTCGCCGACCGTCGCCCGCTTCACCCTGACCGCGCCGGACAGTGCGCTGCTCGAGTCGCTCGCGCAGCCGTGGACCGCGATCGAGTCGCCCGCCGGCATCGCCCGCGGCGAGGCGGCCAACTGCGAGGCGCCCGTCGGCACCGGCCCCTTCACCGTCTCGGAGTGGGTCAAGCAGGACCACGTGACCCTCACCCGCAATGAGGCCTACGACGCGTCGACCGGCCCGACCGGGGACGGCCACGAGGGCCCCGCGCACCTGGCGAGCATCACCTGGCGCTTCATCCCCGACTCCGCCACCCGCTATGCGGCGCTGCAGTCGGGCGAGGTCGACGTGCTCGACAACGCCCAGCCCGACACCCTGAAGGCCGCGACCGGAGCCACCGACCTCGTCGAGCTCGACGCGCCCCGGCCCGGCTCGGTCAACCGCCTCGAGCTCAACTCCGGGCAGGCGCCGTTCGACGACGAGTCCGTTCGCGAGGCCTTCGTCCGCGGCGTCGGCGTGAACGACGCGATCGACTCCCTCTTCTTCGGCACCGCCGAGCGCTCCTACTCCCCGCTGTCCAGCCGCGAGGCGACCGCGTACTCCGACCCGTCGCTCTTCGAGGACGCCGGGTCCGACTCCGAGACGGCCGCCGCCGAGGATCTGCTCGAGAAGGCCGGCTGGGTGGACTCGGACGGCGACGGCATCCGCGAGAAGGACGGCACGCCGCTGACGCTGCGATTCCCCGTCAGCACCAACCAGTCGATCCCGGCCGAGCAGTCGCTGTTCGAGCAGATCCAGGCCTCGGCGAAGACCCTCGGCTTCGACGTGCGGATCAGCCTGCTCGACCTGTCGAGCTGGTACACCGCGCTCGCGTCGAACGAGTACGAGCTGGTGAGCGCCCCGTACACGAAGGTCGGACCCGACGTGCTGCGGATCCTCTACTCCTCCTCGGGCATCACCCCCGCGCCGAGCGGCTACTTCGCCAACCACGCGCAGATCGCCGACCCCGCGCTCGACTCGCTGCTCGAGCAGGCGAGCGCCACGACCGACGAGGACGCCCGCGCCGACCTGTACGAGCAGGCGCAGCGGATCGTCCTCGAGGGCTACTGGATTCTGCCGCTCTACGACCAGCAGAACCACTACCTGCACCGGTCGGCCGTCCAGGGCCTCGTCGCCCTCGACACCGTGTCGACCCCCTGGTTCGCCGACGCCTGGGTCTGACCCGGCCCCGGAGAGCCGCCCGCACCGATCGAAGAGCGGACGCATGCCGGTCGAGTAGTCGCCGCGGCGGCGCACCGAGACCCCGCGATCGGACGGGCGGATCTCGATGCGTCCGCTCCGCGGGCTGCTCGATCAGCAGGGGTCCGTCCTCCATGCTGGTCGAGTAGCCGCCGTCGGTCGCGCATCGCGTGCTCCGGAGGGAGCGGACCTCGACGACGCCCCCCTCCACCGCCCCGACCAGAGAGGACGCCCGCCCGCATGATCCGTCGCGTGCTCCTCCGCCTCGGTGGCGCCCTCGTGGTGCTGTGGGCCGTCGCGACCGCCGTCTTCGTCCTCATCCGCCTCGTCCCCGGCGATCCGGCGCAGGCGATCCTCGGCGGTCCGGGCTCGCAGGCGTCGCCCGAGGCGCTCGCCGCGGTGCGGGAGCAGTACGGCCTCGACCAGCCGCTCCTCGTGCAGTACCTGGTGCAGCTCGGCAGGCTCGCGCGCGGCGACCTCGGCACCTCCTACTCCCTGCGCACTCCCGTCGCGCAGATCCTCGGCGAGCAGCTGCCCGGCACCCTCCTGCTCGCCGTGCTCGCGCTCACCGCCGCATGGATCCTGGCGCTCGCGACCGCCCTCTGGTCGACCCGGGGCGGCCGCCTCGCCGCCGCGGTCGGGTCCGGCCTCGAGCTCACGGCGGCCGCGCTCCCGCACTTCTGGCTGGCGACCGTGCTGATCGCCGTCTTCGCGACCGCGCTGCGCTGGCTGCCCCCGGTCAGCACCGGGTCGCCCGCCGGGCTGGTGCTGCCGACGCTCACCCTCGCGATCCCGCTGGCGGGCTTCCTCGGCCAGGTGATGCGCCGCTCCCTCCTCGACGCGCTGGAGTCGCCGTTCGTGCTCGCCGCTCGGGCGCGCGGCGAGGGCGAGCTCGGCGTCCGCGCCCGCCACGCGCTGCGCCACGCGGTGCTGCCAGGGGTCTCGCTCTCGGGCTGGGCGTTCGGCTACCTGATCGGCGGGGCCGTGGTGGTCGAGACGATCTTCGCGAGGCCGGGGCTCGGCCGGACTCTGCTCGCGGCGGTGACCGTCCGTGACGTGCCGGTGGTGACGGGTGTCGTGCTGGTCACGGCGCTGGCGTACATCGTCGTGACCCTCGCCACCGATCTGCTGACGCGCGTGATCGACCCGCGGCTGGCCCGGCGGGAGGCGGTCGCGTGAGCGAGCTCGAGCTGCGCGCCGCCCGCCCGCTCCGCCGGGGTCCCTCCCGCCTCCGCGCCGGCGAGGTGCTGGCCGCGGTCTTCGTGGTGCTGCTCCTGCTCGCCGCCGTCGCGCCCGGGCTGCTCGCCCCCTCCGATCCGCTCGCCGTCGCCCCGCGCGACGCCTTCACCCCACCGGGTGCCGCGCACCTGCTCGGCACCGACGAGTCCGGTCGCGACGTCCTCAGCCGCCTCATCGCGGGGGCCGGCGCATCCCTCCTGATCGGCGCCAGCGCCACCGCGATCGGCCTCGTCCTCGGCGCGGTGCTCGGGGTGGTCGCGGCGTTCGGCGGCCGCGTCGTCGACGGCGTGATCGGCCGCGTACTCGAGGTGCTCTTCGCCTTCCCCGCGCTCCTGCTCGCGCTGCTCGTGATCGTGGTCACGGGTCCCGGAGTCGTCCCCGCCACCATCGCGGTCGGCCTCTCGACCGCGCCGGGGTACGCCCGCATCCTGCGCACGCAGCTGCTCGGCATCCGCGACTCCGGCTACGTCGAGGCGGCGCGCGTGCTGGGCCACGGACCCGTCCGCATCCTCGTCCGGCACGTCCTCCCCAACACCTTCGGGCCGCTCGCCGTGCTGGCGACCCTCGGCGTCGGCCAGGCGATCGTCTGGGCCTCGGCCCTCAGCTACCTGGGCCTGGGCGCCGAGCCGCCCGCGCCGGAGTGGGGCGCGATGCTCTCGGCGGGCCGCACCTACCTCGCGAGCGCGTGGTGGCTGACCGTGTTCCCGGGGCTGGCGATCGTGCTGACCACGATCGCGACGACGGTCCTCGGCGGGCGTCTGCGGGGTGCGCGGTGAGCGCGGTCGTCGTCGAGGGGCTCCGGGTCGCCTTCGACGGAGTCGAGGTGGTGCACGGGGTCTCGTTCCGCGTGGAGCCGGGGGAGTGCGTCGCGATCGTCGGCGAGTCCGGGTCGGGCAAGAGCGTCACCGCGCGAGCGCTGCTGGGGCTGAGCGGAGGCGCCGTGACCGGGAGCGTCCGCGTCGGCGGGACCGAGGTGGTCGGAGCGGGCGAGCGGGAGCTGCGGCGGCTGCGCGGCGGATCCGTCGGCTTCGTCCCGCAGGACGCGCTGCTCTCGCTCGACCCGCTGCGCCCGATCGGCCGCGAGATCGGCGACGTGCTCCGCCTCCACGGCCGCCTCCCCGCGGCCGAGCGCGCGCAGCGGACGGTCGAGGCCCTGGCGAGCGTCGGCATGCCGGAGCCGGCCGAGCGGATGCGGGAGCGCTCCGGCGACCTCTCCGGCGGTCTCCGCCAGCGCGCCCTCCTCGCGGCGGCCGTGGCGCTCGATCCGCCGCTGCTCGTCGCCGACGAGCCGACCACCGCGCTCGACGTGACCGTCCAGGCCCGCGTGCTCGAGCTCTTCGCCGAGCAGAAGGCGCGCGGCCGGGCGCTCGTCCTGGTCTCGCACGACCTCGCGGTGGTGGCGGGCCTCGCCGACCGCATCCTCGTGCTGGCCGACGGCCGCGTGGTGGAGGAGGGGACCGCGGCCGAGGTGCTGCGCGCGCCCCGCAGCCCCGAGGCCCGCGCGCTCGTGGCCGCCGTCCCCGCAGGGCGCCCGCGCGGTTCCCGGCTCACCGACCCGACCGCACCGGCGACCCCGCCCGAGACTCCCGGCGAGGTCGTGGTCGCGGCCCGCGGACTCGCCGCCCGCTTCCCGCTGCCCGGCGGAGGAGTGCGGGTCGCGGTCGACGACGTCGACCTCCGGCTGCGGCGCGGCGAGACCGTCGGGCTCGTCGGCGAGTCCGGGTCGGGCAAGAGCACGGTGGCCCGGCTCGTGCTGGCGCTGCGGCGTCCGGACGCGGGCGCCGTCGAGCTGTTCGGCGAGCCGTGGTCGGCAGCGACCGAGCGCTCCCGCCGTCCCCGCCGCCCGCGGATCGGCGCCGTCTACCAGGACAGCCTCTCCTCGTTCGACCCGCGCTGGAGCGTCGGCCGCCTCCTCCGCGACGCCGGCGCCGCCTCCGTGCCCGCGCTGCTCGAGAGCGTGGGGCTCGACCCCGCCCTGGAGCGGCGCTCGCCGCGGACCCTCTCCGGCGGTCAGCGCCAGCGCGTCTCGATCGCCCGGGCGCTGGCGACGCGCCCCGACGTGCTGATCTGCGACGAGCCCGTCTCGGCCCTCGACGTGTCGGTGCAGGCGCAGATCCTCGACCTGCTCGACGACCTGCAGCGCCGTCACGGCCTCGCCCTCCTCCTCATCTCGCACGACCTCGGCGTGATCGCCCACATGAGCGATCGCATCGCGGTGATGCGCGAGGGCCGGATCGTCGAGGCGGGGCCGGCCGCGTCGCTCCTCGCCGCACCGCAGGAGGAGTACACGCGCCGCCTGCTCGCCGCCGCCCCGCGCCTCGAGCGCTGAGCCGTCCGCGGCGCGGCCCCCGCGCAAGCCCGCGCCGCGAATCCGCCGCACCTCCACCACGTGTCGGACCTGCGGCGTAGCGTTGCCGAGGTGATGCGCCCGACGACCCAGACCCTCGGCCAGCTCCGTGCCTCCGGGCACGTGCAGAAGAGCCTCCGCACCGAGATCCGCGACAACCTGCTCGACGCCCTGCGCGAGGGCCGCGATCCCTGGCCGGGCCTGCACGGCTTCGCCGAGACGGTCATCCCGCAGGTCGAGCGAGCCGTCATCGCCGGCCACGACATCGTCCTGCTGGGCGAGCGCGGCCAGGGCAAGACCCGCCTCCTGCGCACCCTCGTCGGCCTGCTCGACGAGTGGACGCCCGTCATCGAGGGGTCCGAGCTCGGTGAGCACCCCTACGAGCCGATCACCACGGAGAGCCGCCGCCGCGCGGAGGAGCTGGGCGAGGACCTGCCCGTCGGGTGGAAGCCCCGCGAGGAGCGCTACGTCGAGAAGCTGGCCACCCCCGACACCAGCGTCGCCGACCTCATCGGCGACGTCGACCCGATGAAGGTGGCCGAGGGCCGCAGCCTGGGCGACCCGGAGACCATCCACTTCGGCCTCATCCCGCGCAGCCACCGCGGCATCGTCGCGATCAACGAGCTGCCGGACCTGGCCGAGCGGATCCAGGTCGCCATGCTCAACGTGATGGAGGAGCGCGACATCCAGATCCGCGGCTACGTCCTCCGCCTCCCCCTCGACGTCCTCGTCGTCGCGAGCGCGAACCCGGAGGACTACACGAACCGCGGCCGGATCATCACGCCGCTGAAGGACCGCTTCGGCGCCGAGATCCGCACCCACTACCCGACGGCTCTCGTCGACGAGGTCGCCGTCATCCGGCAGGAGGCGGACCTCGTCGCGACCGTGCCCGACGCGCTCATCGAGATCCTCGCCCGCTTCACGCGGGCCCTGCGCGAGTCGAGCTCCGTCGACCAGCGCAGCGGCGTCAGCGCCCGCTTCGCCATCGCCGGCGCCGAGACGATCGCCGCCGCCGCCCTGCACCGCGCCACCCGCCGCGGCGAGGAGGAGGCGGTCGCCCGCCCCATCGACCTCGAGACCGCCGTCGACGTGCTCGGCGGCAAGATCGAGTTCGAGTCGGGGGAGGAGGGCCGCGAGGACGAGATCCTCGACCACCTGCTCCGTCAGGCCACCGCCGAGACCGTCCGCGCCCACCTGCGCGGCGTCGACCTCGGGCCGCTCGTCGAGGCGGTCGAGAACGGCGCGATGATCACGACCGGCGAGCAGGTGACCGCCCGCGAGTTCCTGGCCGGCCTGCCGCTGCTGGGCGAGGCCCGCGTGTACGACGAGGTCGCCGAGCGCCTCGACGCCGTGGGGGAGGGGCGCCGCGCCGGAGCGGTCGAGCTCGCCCTCGAGGGCCTCTACCTCTCGCGCAAGCTGAGCAAGGAGACGGGCGGGGGCGAGGCCGTCTATGGCTGATGCTCCGCGCGGCAACCGGCGGCTGAAGCGCGACGCGCGCTACGCGAAGTACGACGGGGGACCCGATCCGCTCGCTCCTCCGGTCGACCTGAAGGAGGCCCTCGACGCGATCGGCGAGGACGTGATGGGCGGCACCTCGCCCGAGCGCGCCCTGCGCGAGTTCCTCCGCCGGGGCACCCGCGACCGCGAGGGCCTGGACGACCTGGCCGCCCGCGTCGCCGAGCGGCGTCGCGAGCTCACGCAGAGGAACAACCTCGACGGTACGCTCCGCGAGATCCGCGAGCTCCTCGACAAGGCCGTCCTCGCCGAGCGCAAGCAGCTCGCCCGCGACACGCAGATGGACGACGGCGACCGCGCGCTCGCCGAGATCCAGCTCGACAGCCTCCCGCCCTCGCCGGCCGCGGCCGTCTCGGAGCTCCGCGACTACCGCTGGCAGAGCCCCGAGGCGCGCGCCGACTTCGAGCGGATCCGCGAGCTCCTGGGCCGCGAGATGCTCGATCAGCGCTTCGAGGGGATGAAGCAGGCCCTCGAGAACGCGAGCGACGAGGACCGCGCCGCGATCGACGCGATGCTCCGCGACCTGAACGAGCTGCTCGAGGCGCACGCGCGCGGGGAGGACACCCCCGAGCAGTTCGACGCCTTCATGGAGCAGCACGGCGAGTACTTCCCCGAGGGCCCGGAGTCGGTGGACGAGCTGATCGACGCGCTCGCCGCCCGCGCGGCCGCGGCTCAGCGGATGCGCAACTCGATGACCGCCGAGCAGCGCGCCGAGCTCGACGCCCTCGCCCAGGAGGCCTTCGGCACGCCGGAGCTCATGCAGTCCCTCGGCCGCCTCGACGAGACCCTGCGGGGGCTCCGTCCCGGCGAGGACTGGGGCGGCTCCGAGCGGATGGACGGCGAGCAGGGGCTCGGCCTCGGCGACGGGACGGGCGTGTTCCAGGAGCTGGCCGACCTCGACGCCCTCGCCGACCAGCTCGCGCAGACGGACCGCTCCTCCCTCGACGACCTCGACCTCGACCTGCTGGCGAAGCGGCTCGGCGAGGACGCCTCCGTCGACGCGCAGACGCTGAAGCGCCTGGAGCGGGCCCTGCGCGACTCCGGGACCCTGCGCCGCGGCTCCGACGGCCGCCTCTCCCTCAGCCCGAAGGCCATGCGCCAGCTCGGCAAGGCGCTCCTGCGCGACATCGCCGAGACCGTCTCCGGCCGTCAGGGCGCCCGCGACGTCCGGCGTGCGGGCGCGGCGGGCGAGCGCTCCGGAGCGACGCGCTCGTGGGAGTTCGGCGACACCGAGGCCTGGGACATCCCCCGCACGGTGACCAACGCCCTCACCCGCAGCGCCGGCGAGGGCCGACCTGTCGGCTCGGGGGTGCGCATCCTGATCGACGACGTCGAGGTGCAGGAGACGGAGGCGCGCACGCAGGCCTGTGTCGCGCTCCTCGTCGACACGTCGTTCTCGATGGCGATGGACGGCCGCTGGGTGCCGATGAAGCGCACCGCCCTCGCCCTGCACACCCTGATCAGCAGCCGGTTCCGCGGAGACGCGCTGCAGCTCGTCGCCTTCGGCCGCCGCGCCGAGGTGATGGACGTCGAGCAGCTGGTGGGCCTGGACGCGGAGTGGGACAAGGGCACGAACCTGCACCACGCGCTGCTGCTGGCCAACCGGCACTTCCGCAAGCACCCGAACGCGCAGCCGGTGCTGCTCATCGTCACCGACGGCGAGCCGACCGCGCACCTCGAGCCCGACGGCGGCGTCTTCTTCGACTACCCGCCGGACCCGCTGACGGTCGCCGTCTCGGTCCGCGAGCTCGACGCGTCGCTCCGCCTCGGCGCGCACACCACGTTCTTCCGCCTGGGTGACGACCCGGGCCTCGCGCGCTTCATCGACTCGCTCGCCCGCCGGGTCGGCGGCTCGGTGGTGAACCCGGAGGCGGAGGACCTGGGCGCGGCCGTCGTCTCCTCCTACCTCGGCGCTCGCGGCGCGGGTCCGGGAGGCGGCGGAGCGCCCGGCGAGGAGCTGTTCGGCCGCGGCTGGACCTTCTGAGCCGCTCAGGATGCAGGAGGGATCCGCTCCCGCGCCTGAGGATCAGCGCGTCTCCGCCGCTCCGCAGGCGTTCGTCCTGATCTCCGACCGCGCCCGGCTCAGAACAGCGGCCAGGGCACTGCGGGCATCCCGCCCCGCGGGCCCGGGAAGCGGCCGAAGGAGCCGAGCCGCTCGCAGCGCTTCGCGAACGCGGCGACCTCGTCCTCGGTGAGCAGCTCCGAGAGCGCCTCGCCGAGCGGTCCGTCGATCTGCGCGCGCAGGAGCGCCAGCGCCGTCAGCTCCTCCTCGAGCAGCGGTTCGCCGATCCAGCCCCAGAGGACCGTGCGCAGCTTGTGCTCGGAGTGGAAGGTGAGGCCGTGGTCGACGCCGTAGCGGTGGCCGTCGGGCAGCGCGAGCACGTGCCCGCCCTTCCTGTCCGCGTTGTTGGCGACCACGTCGAACACGGCCATCCGGCGCAGCGCCGTCGAGTCCTCGTGCACGAGGGAGATGTCGCGGTCCTCCTCGTCGCTGCCGTCGAGGACGTGCCGCCATCCGTCGGGCACGGCGTCGGCGGGCACCAGGTCGACCGCGTCCTGGTCCGGATCGATGTCCTGCCAGAGCTGGACCATGCCCGGCCCGAGCGGACCGTCGCGGAGCCACGTGCGCGGCACCACGTTCCAGCCGAGCGCCTCCGAGACGAGGTAGGCGGCGACCTCGCGGCCCGCGAGCACGCCGTCCGGGAAGTCCCACAGCGGCTTCTCGCCCGAGATCGGCTTGTAGACGACGGACGTCTCGCCGAGCTGCGCGAGGAACGTCGCGTTCGAGGCGATCGTGATCCGGCCGGCCAGCTCCAGCTCGCCGTCGAGCCCGCCCGGGTCGCTCATGCGAGCGGGCAGTCGTGCCCGTCGGGATCCATCGGCTCGCCGCAGCGGGGGCAGAGCGGACGTCCGGCGCCGACGACCTCGAGGGTGCGCTTCGCGAAGGCGCGCGCCGTCCCGACCGGGATCTTCACCTGCAGCATCTCGGTGGGCTCGGGCTCCTCCTCGGAGTCGTCCTCCGCCTCGGTCAGCGGATAGGCCTCGATCACGATCTGCGCGGTGGACGGGTCCCAGCCGAGGCTGAGCCCGCCGACGCGGAACTCGGGCTCCACGGGCTGGTCGAGCGGGTCGTTGTCGACGAGCTCCGGGGGAGTGCCGGCGGGAACGCTGACCGGGTTGCCCTGGGCGGTCATCAGCTGGTCGAGGATCTCGTCGATCTTCTCGGCGAGGAGGGCCGACTGCTGCTTCTCGAGGCCGACGCTGACCACGCGGGGCCCGGTCTTGGCCTGGAGGTAGAAGGAGCGCGAGCCGGGTGAGCCGACGGTCCCCACGACGACGCGATCGGGCCAGTCGAATCCGTGCACGATCGGAGGCATGCCCCCAGTCTACGAGCGCCCGCCTCCGCGGTGGCTGCGCGCGTCGGGCTCGGGCGGCCTGCTGATCGAGCAGCCGTCTCTTCTGCTGGCCGAGCCCCCCCGCGGAGCGGGCGCATCGAGATCCACCGCCGCCGAGCACCCGCATCCCTGCCGCTCGATCGAGCCCTGAAGCGGCCCTCCCGAACCCGCGCCTACTCGTGCCCCGCCCCGCCACCCACGGCGGCGTCCGCCACGGGGGCCGCCTTCCGCAGCCAGCCCAGGTCCCCGGCGTCCGTGTTCATCGCGACGACCTCGGGCCGCCCCGCGCCGTAGCGGATGATCGACACCGACGCCGGTCCGACGCTGAGCCTCTGGAACAGGTCGAGGTGCATGCCGAGCGCGTCCGCGAGGATCGCCTTGATCGTGTCTCCGTGGCTGACCGCCGCCCACACCGCGCCGGCCCCGTGCTCCTCCGTGACCGCCGCGTCGTGCCGGCGGATCGCGGACACGGCCCGGGCCTGCATCGCGAGCATCCCCTCGCCGCCGGGGAAGACCACCGCGGAGGGCTGGTTCTGCACCGTCGCCCAGAGCGGCTCCGTCGCGAGATCCCGCAGCGAGCGCCCCGACCAGTCGCCGTAGTCGCACTCGGTGATGCCCTTGTCGATCACCGTCGCCGGCGATCCCGTCTGCCGCTCGAGGACGGAGCGCGTGGTCTGCCGGCACCGCTCGAGCGGGCTCGACACCACGGTCGCGAGCTCGACCGCCGCCAGCCGCTCCCCGGTGCGCGCCGCCTGCGTGCGTCCGACGTCGTCGAGCCGCACTCCGGCGGTGCGTCCGGCGAGGATCCCCGCGGTGTTCGCGGTGGTGCGTCCGTGCCGGACGAGGAGGAGCGTGGGCATGGGGCCAGCGTAGGCGGCCGTGCTCCCGCCCCGCCCCGTCGAGCCGCCGGGGCCGCGCCGGCGCGTTCAGCTTGACTCCATCGCGGGATGGATGCCCCGACCGCAGCGCCTGCCTAGGGTGGAGGAGCGGCCGCCCACCGCGGCCCGGAAGGGACACACATGGACGGGACGACGCCCCCCGGCATTCCCCAGGACGGCACGGATACCGAGACCGCCGCCGCGCGCACCGCCGCCGACGGCACCGCTGCCGAGCACACCGACTCCGCGCGCACCGACCCCGCGACCCCCGCGTGGGCCGCCCCCGAGGCCTCCGGCCGCCACGGCGAGGTCGCCCTGCGGATCCGCGGCCTCCGCAAGCGCTTCGGCGACAAGGAGGCCGTGAAGGACATCGACCTCGACGTCCCCGCCGGGTCCTTCTTCGGGCTCGTCGGCCCCAACGGCGCGGGCAAGACGACGACCCTCTCGATGGCCACGGCCCTGCTCCGCCCCGACAGCGGCGTCGTCACGATCCACGAGGTCGACGTCTGGAAGGACACCCTCGAGGCGAAGCGGCTGATCGGCGTCCTGGCCGACGGCGTCAAGCTGTTCGACCGCCTCACCGGTCTCCAGCTCGTCACCTACTACGGCCTGCTCTGCGGGCTCGAGCGCTCCGTCGTCGTCGAGCGGACCGACGACCTCCTCGCCCTGCTCGGCCTCGATCCGGCCGACCGCACGCTCGTCGTGGACTACTCCGCGGGCATGACCAAGAAGATCGCGCTCGCCTGCGCGCTCGTGCGCGCCCCGCGCCTCCTGGTGCTCGACGAGCCGTTCGAGTCGGTCGACCCGGTCTCGGCGGCGAACATCCGCGACATCCTGACCGGCTTCGTCGCGTCGGGCGGCACGGTCATCGTCTCGTCCCACTCCATGGACCTCGTCGAGCGGATGTGCGACCGGGTCGCCGTCATCGCCGACGGCCGCGTGCTCGCCTCCGGCACCCTCGAGGAAGTCCGCGCCGGCTCCAGCCTCGAGGAGCGCTTCGTCGAGCTGGTCGGCGGCCGCACCCACCAGGAGGGACCGGCATGGTTGCGCATCTCCTGAGGCTGCGGCTGCTCCTGCTCCGCAACTCGCTGACGCGGAACGTGTGGCAGCTGATCGGCGTGATCCTCGGCGGTCTCTACGCGATCGCGGTGCTCGGCCTGGTCGCGGCCGGCCTGGTCGCGCTCGGAGGCACGGACCCGGCGTTCGCGAACGTCGCGATCGTCCTCGGCGGCTCCGCTCTGATCCTCGGCTGGGTGCTCGGGCCGATCTTCCTGTCCGGCTCCGACCAGAGCCTCGACCTGCCCACCCTCGCGACCTTCCCGATCCCGCTGCGGACCCTCCTCCTCGGGCTCGCCGCCGCGGGCCTCGCGGGCATCCCCGGCGTGGTGACCACGCTCGGGGCGCTCGCCTCCGCCGCCGCCTGGTGGAGCCGTCCGATCGGCATCCTGCCCGGCCTCGTCGCCGCGGTGATCGGCGTCGCGACCTGCGTGGTCGCGTCCCGCCTGATCGGCGCGCTCACCACGGGCCTGGGCTCGAGCCGCCGCTACCGCGAGGTGATCGGCGGCGTCGTGCTCGTCGTCGTCATCCTGCTCGGACCGCTCTTCTTCGGCCTGACCAACGTGATCCGCGACGGCCTGGACGTCCTGCCCGTGATCGCGGGCGCCCTCGGCTGGTCGCCGCTCGGCGCGATCTGGGCCGTCCCCGGATCCGTCGTCGCGGGCGACTGGGTCGCGGCGATCGCGCGCCTGCTGATCGGGCTCGCGACGCTGACCGTCCTCGTCTGGGCGTGGGCCCGGGCGCTGCGGCACGCGCTCGCGGAGCCCGCCGCGTCCGGCGCGCACTCCGCCTCCGGATCCGCGGGCCTCGGCCTGTTCGGGCGCTTCCCCGGCACCCCGACCGGCGCCGTCGCCGCGCGTGCCCTCGGCTACTGGTGGCGCGACCCGCGCTACAGCCGCGGGCTCCTCGTCATCCCCGCCGTCGTCGTCCTCGCGGTCTTCTACTCCGCGATCGGCAGCGGCGGCGACACCTTCGTGCTGCTCTCGGCCGTGCTCGTCGGCCTGATCTTCGGCGTGACCCTCTGCGCCGACGTGTCGTACGACGGCACCGCCTGGGCGGCGCACGTCAGCTCCGGAGTGACGGGGTCGGCCGACCGCGCCGGTCGCGTCGTCGCCGCCGCGATCATCGGCGTCCCTGCGGTGGTCGTCGTGGCGGTGGGCACCGCGCTGTACGCGGGACGCGCCGACGCGATCCCGGCCGTGCTGGGCATGGCGCTGGCCCTCGTTCTCAGCGGGTTCGGGGTGTCGAGCGTCGCCTCGTCGCTCGTCGTCTACCCCGTGCCCGGGCCGGGGGACAGCCCGCTGAAGACGCCGCCGGGCTCCGGGATGATCTCGAGCGTCGTGATGCTGGGGAGCATGGCCGCGACCGGTCTGCTGGCGCTCCCGTCGATCGTCCTCGGCGCGATCTCGCTCATCGGCGGCGACCCGGCCTTCGGCCTGATCGGACTGGCGGCCGCCTTCGTGCTGGGCACCGTCTTCGCGCTGGTCGGCATCCGCGTCGGCGGTCGGATCGTCGACCGCCGAGCACCGGAGCTGTTCGCCGCCCTCGTGACGATCGGCTGACGCGGGTGGCGGGGCGCGGGTGGGCGGTTCCCGCCCGCCGCCCGCCACCCCCCCCGCGCGCCCCGCCTTGCCGGTCGGCGCGCGCCCCACCCGGCCGCCACCCCCGCGAC
>NZ_PSWH01000048.1:0-20176 GCF_002932105.1 Rathayibacter sp. AY1C1
CCGCGTACACTGGAGCGTCCTCCCGGCCGTCCGTCCTCTGGAGCCCCCGTGACCACGCCCCCCTTCGATCCGCCGTCCGAGCGCGACATCGCGGTCGTCTCCGCCCAGCTGGGCCGTCCCGCCCGGGACGTCGTCGGGATCAGCGCACGCTGCGTCTGCGGCGACCCGACGGTGGTCTCCACGAGCCCCCGCCTGTCCGACGGCACGCCGTTCCCCACCTTCTACTACCTGACCCACCCCGCCGCGACGGCCGCGATCTCGCAGCTCGAGGCCACCCAGGTCATGGTCGAGTACAACGCGATGCTCGCCGAGGACGAGGAGCTGCGCGAGGCGTACGCCGCTGCGCACCGGGCGTTCCTGGCCGACCGCGAGAGCGTCGGCTCCGTCCCCGAGATCGCGGGCATCTCCTCCGGGGGCATGCCCTCGCGGGTGAAGTGCCTCCACGCCCTCGCCGCGCACGCCCTCGCGGCGGGCCCCGGCGTCAATCCGATCGGCGATCTGGCCCTGGCCCGCGCCGACTGGTCTCCCGAGCGCTGCGCCTGCAGGCCGCTCGACGCGTAGCCGCTCCTACCGGAGCCACGGAGGCGCCACCACCGGCGCGCTCTTCGCTAAGCTGATTCCCAGTCGGGGTCAGTGCTGCCCACCGCATCGAGAGCGGGCACTTCGCATTGCGTGAGGGTGTTCGCATTGTCCATCCCTCTTGGAGAGTCAACCGTGCCCAGAATCCTGATCGTCGGAGGCGGCTACGCCGGCTTCTACACCGCGTGGAAGCTCGAGAAGCAGCTCCGCCCGCACGAGGCAGAGGTCACGATCGTCGACCCGCTGCCCTACATGGCGTACCTGCCCTTCCTCCCCGAGGTCGCCGCGGGGTCGATCGAGCCGCGCCACGCGATCGTCTCGCTCCGCCGCCACCTCAAGAAGACCGCGATCCTCGCCGCCAAGGTGACGAAGATCGACCACGCGAACCGCACCGCGACGATCACCCCGACCGTGGGCGAGCCCTACGAGTTCGAGTACGACCAGATCGTCGTCACCGCCGGCTCCGTCTCGCGCACCTTCCCGATCCCGGGCGTCGCCGACAACGCGATCGGCCTGAAGACGATCGAGGAGGCGACCGCGATCCGCGACCGCATGCTCACGAACTTCGACAAGGCCGCGTCGCTCCCCGCCGGCCCCGAGCGCTCGCGCCTGCTGACCGTCACGGTCGTCGGCGGCGGGTTCGCGGGCATCGAGGTCTTCGCCGAGCTGCGCTCCTTCGCGAGCGCGCTGCTCAAGCGCTACCCCGAGATCGACTTCGAGGAGACGCAGTTCCACCTCATCGAGGCGATGGGCCGGATCATGCCCGAGGTCGCCCTCGAGACGAGCCACTGGGTGCTGAAGAACCTCGACCAGCGCGGCGCCACCGTGCACCTCGACACGCAGCTCAAGTCGGCCGAGAACGGCGTCATCCAGCTGTCGACGGGCGAGAGCTTCGAGTCGGACCTCATCATCTGGACCGCGGGCGTCATGGCGAACCCGTCGATCAAGAACTCCGACCTGCCCATCGAGGAGCGCGGCCGCCTGCGCGTGCGCGCCGACCTCCGCGTCGGCCACGACGACGTGCTCGTCGAGGGCGCCTGGGGCGCCGGCGACGCGACGGCCGTCCCCGACCTCACCGGCGGCGGCGTCGGCGGCTTCTGCGTGCCGAACGCCCAGCACGCCGTCCGCCAGGGCAAGCTCATGGCCAAGAACATCACCGCGGTGCTCCGCGGCGAGGAGCCGGTCGACTACGTGCACAAGAACCTCGGCGCGGTCGCGGGCCTGGGCATCGGCATCGGCGTGTTCCAGTCCGGCAAGATCGCCGTGAAGGGCTTCCCCGCCTGGGTGATGCACCGCGGCTACCACGGTCTCGCCATGCCCTCGTGGGAGCGCAAGTTCCGCGTGGTCTGGGGCTGGTGGAACAACCTCTGGCTCGGCCGCGACATCGCCTCGATCGAGGCCCGCGAGTACCCCCGCGGCTCCTTCGAGACCTACGCGTCGCGTCCGCGTCCGGCGGCCCCGGCCGCCGAGGCTCCGGCCGCGCAGGCCCCGGCGCAGATCCCCGGCCAGGCCGGTGCTCCGGTCCCGGTCGGCGGCGAGCCCGCCAAGTTCTGACACCGCCGCCGGGAGGGTCGCTCCTCCCGGTGGTCGCCCCCATAGCCCAATCGGCAGAGGCAGACGACTTAAAATCGTCTCAGTCTGGGTTCGAGTCCCAGTGGGGGCACTCCGTCCGACGTGCCGCTCTCTAGGCGGCGCGGGCGTGCGCGCTGCGTCGAGCGGGCTCGAGCAGCCCGGCCTCGAGGGCCTGGGTGATCTCGCCCGGGGTGCAGTCGGCGCAGAGCACGACGAGCTCCTCCTCGGTGTCGCGGCCGCCGGAGCGGTCGAGGACGACGGCGTCGGTTCCGCAGAGTGCGCATTCGATCATGCGGGTACCGTACGTCCGACCTCCGACATGCGCGCGGCAGCGCCCCGGCGCGTCTCGCCCGGATCCGGCAGGGCGCCGGGCGCGCCTCCGGACCGGTCGTCCTTCCGGCCGGAGGAGCCCGGTGTTCGGGAATCGGACGAGGATCCCGCGCGCCCGCGCCGCCTCGCCTAGAGTCGTCACCGGGCGGTTCCGAGCCCGGGCGCCCGCGTCCGGATGCGAGCCGCCCGGTCCACGGCGGGCGCCGGAACGGTCCCGCTTCTCGTGCCCGCGGGCACCGTCATGCACCGCCCGGCGACGGGCGGCCGGGAGGCCCCCATGGGGAAGCTGCTCTACGGAGCCTCGGGAGTCGAGATCGAGTTCGACGACCGCACGCTCACGCACGTCCAGATCGTCATCGCCAACAAGCTGCGCCGCCGCGAGAGCTTCTTCTTCTCCTGGCGGGACGACCCCGCGGTCGGCGACGGCCGCTCGAGCATCTGGCTCGACCCCTCCGTGCCCCTCTACTTCAAGTACTTCGGCGGACGGGTCCCCTCGATCAACCGCACCTGGATCGACCTGCTGACCGTCTCGGCGAACTCGTCCGGCGGGCTGCAGCTCGTGCAGGAGCCGGACGCCGCCCCCACCCCGCCGCCGAAGGGCGAGCAGGGCGCCTGACCCCCACCCGCCACGCCCCGGAGAAGAGCCCCATGCAGCGCGACGTCTCGGCCCACCTGACCCTCGACGTCGCGGCTCCGGCCGCCCTCGTCCTCTCGATCGCGGTGGCCGACGCGTACGGGGCGGAGGAGTCGCTGACGCTCACCGTCGACGGCCGCCCGCTCGCCGCTCGCGAGGTGATCGACCAGCACGGCACCCGGCTGCACGTGCTCGACGCGCCGGTCGGGCACCTCGTCGTGGACTACTCCGCGCGCGTCCTGGGACGCCTCGATCCGCTCGAGGGCGACGAGGTGGACCGGCTGCGGTACCTGCGGCCGAGCCGCTACGCCGAGTCGGACGTGCTGTGGGCGACGGCCCGGGCCGAGTTCGCCGGCCTCGCCGGGGCGGACCTCCTGCACGCGGTGAGCTCCTGGGTCGGCACGCGGCTGGCGTACGTCCCCGGCTCGAGCCTTCCGACGGACGGGGCCGAGCGGACGCTGCTCGCCCGCCGCGGCGTCTGCCGCGACTTCGCGCACCTCGTCGTCGCCCTCCTCCGGGCGCTGGACGTGCCCGCCCGACTGGCGGCCGTGTACGCGCCGGGACTGCAGCCGATGGACTTCCACGCGGTCGCGGAGGCCTGGATCGAGGGGGAGTGGCGCGCGGTCGACGCGACGACGCTCGCGCCGCGGTCGAGCCTCGTGCGGATCGCGACGGGACGCGACGCGGCCGATACCGCGTTCCTCGGCGTCTACGGCGGCATCGCGACGCTGCGCGAGCTGACCGTCGGCGCCGTGGCCGACGTGCTGCCGGGCGACGACCTCGACCGGCCCGTCTCGATCGGCTGAGCGGGCTCCGAGCCCGGCTACTCCGACTCGACGAAGCGCCGCCAGGCCCAGATCGACGTGCACACCGCGCTGAAGGCGACGACGGCGAAGAGCACCGGACCCGCTCCACCGTCGGTCGACCAGGACGCGATGGTCGGGGTGAGCAGCACGAACAGCACGGTCGTCGCGAGGAGCGTGAGCCCGAGCCAGAGCAGCGGGGACCAGCGCAGGATGCTGCGGCCGGCGGGGCGCCCGACCGGGAACAGCAGCACCACGCTCGAGCCGACCGAGATCAGCGTGGTCGCGCTGAGCACCTCCGCGGCGAGCACGGAGCCGAAAGAGCCGTCGGGCGGGACCACGGAGGAGGCGCCCCAGGCGAGTCCGGCGAGACCCAGCAGCGAGACGACGCGGACGGTGGAGAGCTTCGCGCGGTCGACGGCGGATGCGCCCTCGGGGAGGACGAGGCCGATCACCACGCCGAAGAGGAGCGCCGGGTCCAGTCCCGCGAAGCGCGAGACGAGAGCGGCCGCCGCGACCAGGAGCAGCGCGCGCGGAGCGGCGACGACGCCGATCCCGCTGACGCCGATCCGCCGGCCGACCAGCGCGGGGACGGCGGCGGCGACCGCGTTGACCACGGCGACGGCCACGATGACGGCGATCAGCAGGCGCAGGTAGGCGGGCTGGCCGTCGACGCGTCCCGAGAGCAGGACGAGGCCGGCTGCGCAGCCGATCATCCCGACGACCATCAGGCGCGGCGAGGCGGGACCGGTGTCCGGCTTGTCGTCGTACTCGACGGCGGCGCGGTTCCGGCCCGTGAGGTGCCAGCTGCGCTCGGCGCGGGGCGCGCGCCCGGCCGCGGCGAGGCGGGCCGGCACGACGACCAGGGCGAGCGAGAGCAGAGCGAGGGCGAGGGAGCGCATCCAGTCGGCCATCGAGACGACGGGCGATCCGGCGGACAGCGCGGTGGTCATCCCGGTCGCCGCGCTCCAGCCGCCCGGCTCGGATCCGGCGTCGGGGGCGGGCTGCGGCGGCACGTCACCGCCGTCCTGGTCTGGAGCCGGGACCGGTGCTGCGGTGGGCTCGGCGGTCGGCTCGTCCTGGGGCGCGGGCGCGGCCTCTCCGGGGCGGACGGGCGACGGGGACGCGGTCGGCGCCGCACTGCTCGGAGCGGGAGACGCGGCGGCCCCGGGTGCGGTGGGCGCGGCACCGGGGGCGGCCGGCGTCGTCGCGCTGGGCGTGCCGGTGGGAGCGGTCGTCGCCGCCGCGAAGGTCACGTCGATCCAGGGGCTCGGCGGGCTGTAGTTGCCGGCGCTGTCCCCGGCGATGGCGGAGACCCGGTGCGCGCCCGCCGTGATCGTGCCGCCGGTGCAGCTCCAGGCGCCTCCGCTGACCGCCGCGTCGCAGGTGTTGACCCGGTCCACGTACACGTAGGCGCGGGTGCCGTCCACGCCCGTCCCCGAGTAGGACGCGCCGCCGAGCGGCAGGGCGGCGCCGTTCGACGGCGAGGTGAGGGCGGGGGCGGCAGGAGCAGCGGTGTCGACCACGAGGGTCACCGGCGCGCTGGCCGGCGAGGCGGCGCTGCCGGCGAAGGAGGCGGTCTGCGTCGCGGTGACGCGGTAGCTGCCCGGCGCCGGAGTGGGGGCGAGCTGGCAGAACCATGCGCCGCCGGAGTCGGCGGTGGCCAGGCACGCGGCGCCGCCGTTCGAGACCGCGGCGACGCTCGCGCCGGGGTAGGCCGTGCCGCGGACCGAGCCCGCGGAGGTCGCCGAGCCGTCGACCGACTCGATGACGGGGGCGCTGAGGACGGCGATCGGGACGGCGGCCGAGGTGGTCCCGCCGCCGGCGAGGAGCTCCACCGCGACCAGGGTCGCCGGCCCGTCGTCGAGGGAGACGGCGCAGCTCCAGCCGCCGTCGGGGCCCGCGGTGGTGATGCAGAGGGGGTCGCCGCCGCCGCGGAGCCCGATCTGCACCTGGTCCCCGGCCGTCGCCGTGCCGGTGACCGTCGTCGCTCCCGTGCTGAGGACCGCGCCGGAGGCGGGAGCGGTGATCGTGAGAGCGGCGGCCTGCGCGGCCGGAGCGGCCAGCCCGGAGACGGAGGCGACGGCCGCGAGGAGCACCAGCAGCAGGGCGGCCGTGCGCCGCGGGGATCGGCGGAGTCGGGGCACCGGCACGACCGGTGAACCCCCCGGTACTGCCACGTCGACGCCCGATTTCACGATGCGTCCATTGCACGGGGGCAAGGGGGAGCTGTCAAGCGCGCCGCACCACTGTTCCCGGATGTACACCATCCGGAGGAGGCGTCTCAGTCGGTCGGGGGAGTCGGGGAGATCCGGGAGAGCGCTTCCGCGAGAATATACCCGTCGATCAGATCCGGAGGACAGTGGAATGCGCGAAGACGAGGCCCGCGGGCGCGATCGGCGGGAGGTGCGCGTCGAGGCCGCGCGCTTCGACGATCCGCGCGAGCTGGGCGGGCTCCTGCCGCCGGGCCTGCGCATCGGACTGGCGCAGAGCGCCTTCCAGACGGAGGGCTCCCTCGAGACGGGCGGCCGGGGCCGGTCGGTGTGGGACGACTTCGCGCTGCGACGGGGGACGATCGCCGAGGAGGCCACTCCCGAGATCGCGACGGACTTCCTCCTGCGCTGGCGCGAGGACCTCGCGCTGCTGGTCGATCTCGGCGTCGACGAGCTCCGGCTCTCGGTCTCGTGGCCCCGGCTGCAGCCCGACGGCCGCGGGCCGATCGACCGCGGAGGGCTCGGCTTCTACGACCGCCTGCTCGACGGGCTCGCCGAGACGGGGATCCGGGTCGCGCTGACCCTGCACCACCGCGACACCCCGTCGGCGCTCAGCGGCGGCTGGATGAACCGCGACACCGCGTTCCGCTTCGGTGATCTCGCCTTCGAGCTCGGCGGGCGGTTCGGCGACCGGGTCGCCGACTGGATCACCCTCGACCAGCCGTCGACGGTGATGCTCGAGGGCTACGCGCTCGCGCGGCAGGCGCCGGGCGCCGGCCGGCTGTTCAGCGCCCTGCCGGCGCTGCACCACCAGCTTCTCGGGCACGGCGTGGCGCTGGAGGCGCTGCGAGCGGCGGAGGTGACCGGGAGGATCGGCCTCGTCGACGCGCTCGCGCCGGTCGAGCCCGCCTCGGACGACGACCGGGACCGCGCCTTCGCCTCCCTGGCGGACGTCCTGCGGAACCGCCTGGTGGCCGACGCCGTGCTGACCGGGTCCTACCCGGTCGGACCGGAGGAGCTGCCGCCGTTCCTCGGCGCCCTCGCGCAGGCGGATCCGGTCGACCTCGCGCGCATCTCGGCTCCGCTCGACTTCTACGCGGTCGCGCCGCTGCCGCCGCTGCGGATCGTGGCGGGCCGCGACCCGGCGCTGCCGACCGGGGTGGGCGCTCCTCCCGCGCTCCCCTTCCACACGGCGCCCTGGCCGGAGCTGGACCGCACGGGCGACGGCTCGCCGGTCGCACCCTGGGCGGTGGTCTCGGTGCTGCGGTCCCTCGTGGAGCGCTACGGCGACGCCCTGCCGCCGCTGGTGGTGACCGCGCTCGGCGCGAGCTACCCCGACGAGCCCGATCGCGAGGGTGCGATCGTCGACACGGAGCGGATCCGCTGGCTCGGGGCTCACCTGGCCGCTCTCGCCGAGGCCGTCCACGACGGACTGCCGGTGGAGGCCGTGCAGCTCTGGACCCTGGTCGACGCGTTCGAGTGGCAGCACGGCTACAGCCGCCCGCACGGGCTCGTGGCCGTCGACACGCGCAGCCGGGATCGCGTGCCCAAGGCGTCGTTCGACTGGCTCCGGCGCGTCCTCGACGCCCGCTCCTGACGCGGGGGCGTGCGAGACTGCCGCCGTGCGCAGCCTCCTCGCCCTCGCCTCCGTCCTCCACGCCGACCCCGCCCCGGTGCTCGCCGCCCTCGCGGACGTCCTCGCCGCCGACGGCGCCTACGAGCGGCGGGGGAGCGGGCTCGAGCGCCGACTCCCCGTGCTCGGCGTCGAGCAGTGGCGGGTCCTGGCGGACGAGGAGGGGGCCCGGGTCGAGTGCGAGCTGATCGCCGCACCCGCCTCGTCGGCGCTCGCCGGGGTCCTCCTCCGGCGGCGGATCCGCGAGGCGCCGGACCGGTTCCGCGCGGTCGTGACCGCGGTCGCCGACGCGGTGGAGTGACGCTCCGGGGACGCCCGCGCGGGTCCGCTCCGCCGCCCGCTCTCCGCTCCGCCCGCCGACCGGCCCGCCGCCCCGCCTCCACCCCGCGCCAGCGCCCCCCGAACGGGGAATGCGCGGGCGCTCGCCGCTGTTGTCTACCGATGACGGGACGGGGCTCGGCGCCCCGCCCACCGGACAGCTCGAAGGAGCCAGAGGCAGATGGCAGGAACAGGGATGAACAAGGGTCGAGGGGCGCGCGGCAGTGACGACGAGATCGTCTACCGCCGCCATGCGAACGGACGCGGCATGGTCGCTCCCGGATCGCGCGTCTCGGCGACCGCGTACGTGGAGACCGGCGCCTACGTGGAGCCCGGCGCGACCGTGGGCGAGCGCGCCTGGATCGGCGCGGGCAGCTGGGTCGACCGCGACGCCATGATCGGGCACAGCGCCTTCATCGGCGCGAACGTGCACGTCGGGCCCGAGGCGATCATCGGACCGGGGGCGCGGATCGGGAGCTACTCCCGCATCGGACGCTCGGCCGTGATCGCGACCGGCGCCCGCATCGACCGCGACACCGTGGTGCCCGACGGCGCCCGGAAGGGCATCGACGAGGCGAGCGAGAGCGGCCGCCGCGCGGCCTGACCCCCACGACCCTGTTCCGCCGGCTCCCCGGAGCGGCGGAATAGGGTCGTTCCATGTTCGAACTCCACCACCTCAGCGCCCAGGAGCAGTGGGACTGGCTGCAGCGCGGAGAGGTCACGCCTCTCGAGCTCGCCGATCACTACCTCGCCCGGATCGAGCGGTGGAACGGGGAGCTGGGCGCCTTCGCCACGGTGACCGCCGATCGGGCGCGGGAGCGGGCGTCATCGCTCGGCACCGGGCCCGGCACCGCTCCGCTCTGGGGCCTGCCGAGCGGCGACAAGGACCTCTGGCGGCGCGCGGGCGTGCGGACCGCATCCGGATCGCGGCTGCGCGAGCACCACGTGCCCACCGCCTCCGACGAGATCGTCGAGGTGCTCGATGCGGCGGGAGCGGTCAGCCTCGGCAAGACCGCGGCGCCCGAGTTCGGGATGCCCTCCTACACCGAGACGCTGATCGGCCCGCCCGCCGTCACGCCCTGGGACACCCGCCTCGGGGCCGGCGGATCCAGCGGAGGAGCGGCGGTCGCCGTCGCCGCGGGACTGCTGCCGTTCGCCCCCGCCTCGGACGGCGGCGGGTCCATCCGCATCCCCGCCGCGGCCTGCGGCCTGGTAGGACTGAAGCCCTCCCGCGGACGCGTCGCCGCGCTCTCCGGCATCGGCGGGGTCGGCGGGCTGACGGTCGCCGGGCCGATCACCCGCTCGGTCGCCGACGCGGGCCTCCTGCTCGAGGGCATGCTGGAGCGGACGAACGGCCGCCTCCCGCAGCGCTGGTCGCTCGGCGCGCCCGGCGACGGCGACGGCTCGTTCCTCGGCGCCGCGGTGCGCGGAGAGGGGCGCTTCCAGATCGGCGTGCTGACGGACTCGCCCTGGGACGAGGAGTACGAGATCGCTCTCGCTCCGGAGGCGCGCGCCGCGCTGGACGAGGGGATCGCCGCGCTGGCCGCGCTCGGCCACGGGCTCGAGGAGGCGTCGCTCCCCCCGAGCGCCCCGTACCCCGCTGCGTTCCGGACGCTGTGGCAGAGCGGCGCGGCGACCCTGCCCGTCGAGGGCGCGGACCTCGATCTGCTGGAGCCGCTGACCCGCTGGCTGGTGGAGGAGGGACGCCGGCGCTCCGCCCGCGAGATCGTCGAGGCGGCGTCGTGGCTCTCGGGCTACGAGCGCGCGGTGATCGCGGCGTTCTCCGGCGTCGACGCGGTCCTGACGCCGTCGCTGGCGATGACGCCGCGCCCCGTCGGCTGGTACGACCTCGAGGATCCCGAGCGCAATTTCGAGCAGCAGTGCCTCTACACGCCGTACACGTCCTTCGTGAACGTGAGCGGCCTCCCCGCGATCACCCTTCCGCTGAGCACCACGGAGGAGGGCCTGCCGATGGGAGTCCAGCTGATCGGGCGACCCGGCGGCGAGGCGACGCTGCTGGCGATCGGCGCGCAGCTCGAGCGGCGGGCGCGCTGGCAGAGGCGGCACCCGCCGCAGTGGTGACGGGGGAGGCCGCAGCGGTGTCGGGTCCGGGCGCGGCCGCACGGCGGATGGTCAGGTCCGGCTCTGGTCACTGAGGTAAGCCTTGCCTATACTCGAACACGATGTGCATGTTCGAGGACCGCGACGGCTCCGCGCCGGTCGACGTGAAGCAGTTCCTGATCGCGGGCGACGAGACCGTCGTGCCGTGGATCCAGAGCATCCTCGACACCCTCCCCGCGAACGCCCGCGGCCAGGTCTTCGTCGAGGTCGATGACGCGCGCGGACTGCCGCCGCTCGCCGCCCCCGGGCGGGTCTGCGTCACCTGGCTCGGCCGCTCCGAGCGCTCGGGCGCCCCCGGCACCGGTGAGCGATGCTCCCGCGGAGTCGCACTCGACCGCGCGGTCCGGGCCTGGGTCGGCGAGATGTCGGTCGTCGACGGTGACTACCCGTGGGCCGACGGCCGCCACGACTTCTGCGCCTGGATCGGCGGGGCCGGCCCCGTCGTCGCCGAGCTCGCCGCCGACGTCGAGGCGCGCCTGCGCACCTCCGCCGAGCACGCCGCGCGCTGACCGTCCGCCGGGCGTCCCGGCTGAGTGTTAGGCAAGGCTTACCTTCTGTGCGAGACTGAGGCGATGCCTCCGACGACCGCCGCCCCCGCCCGACCGGCCTACCGGCCGTACCTCGCGACCGTCGCCGCAGCGACCCGGATCGCCCCGCACTTCATCCGCGTGACCCTTACCGGCACCGGCCTCGACCACGTCGGCTGCACCGGCCCCGACCAGCGCATCAAGCTCGTCGTCCCCACCGCAGCCTCCGACGCCCCCGCCTTCCTCGCCTCCGTCTCGGACCCCGACGGACCCGACGGACTCGACCCCGACTGGTACGGCCGCTGGCGACAGCTCCCCGACGAGCTCCGGAACCCGCTCCGCACCTACACCATCCGCGCCGTCCGCCCCGAGGACGCCGAGGTCGACATCGACTTCGCCGCCCACGGCGACACCGGACCGGCCTCCGCCTGGGTCGAGAGCGCCCGCGCCGGCGACCAGATCGTCATCATCGCGCCCGACACGCGCTCCGACCTCCCCGGCGGCGGAGTCGAGTTCCACCCCGGCGCCGCCACCTCCCTCCTCCTCGCCGGCGACGAGACGGCCGTCCCCGCCATCGCCGCGATCCTCGAGAGCCTCGACGACGACGCCACCGGAGCCGCGTTCCTCGAGGTCCCCACCGCCCACGACCGCCTCCCGCTCCGCCACCCCGCCGGCGTCCACGTCACCTGGATCGTCCGCGCCGACGCGGCAGCCCCCGGAGCGGCCCTCGGCGACGCGGTCCGCGCCTGGGCCACCCGCTTCCTCACCGCCCACCACCGCGGCGTCGACGTCAGCGACATCGACGTCGACCACGAGATGCTCTGGGAGGTCCCCGACGAGAGCACCGACCCCGGCCTCTACGCCTGGATCGCCGGAGAAGCCGGCGCCGTGAAGCTGATCCGCCGCTGCCTCGTCACCGAGCTCGGACTCGACCGGAGGCGGGTGGCGTTCATGGGGTACTGGCGCCTCGGCCGCCAAGAGTCCAACTGACCCGGAGCGCCGCAGGGCGACGTTCTGCGGCGTTGTCGTCGGGCGCGATACCGCCGGTATCGCTTCCTCCTCCGCCTTGCAGAACGACGCCCTGCGACGCTCCGGGCGCTGCTCGTAGGGGTGCGGCGCGCCAGGGGCGCGACCGCGGAGGACGATGCTGATCGAGTGGACTTCGCAGAGGGCGTCTCGAGAGTCATTGCCGACGGATTTCGCGCGTGATCGAGCGGTCCTCGGGTGCCCGGCGAGTCGGGCGACCGCGCCCGGACATGCTCATCGGGTAGCCCTCGGAGAGGGAGTTTCGAGATCCACGCCCGACCGATTTCGCGGCTGATCGAGCAGCTCGCGGGCACAGACCGAGTCGGGCGACCGCGCGCAGACCTGCTGATCGGGCAGCCCTCGGAGAGGGCGTGTCGAGATCCACCCGACGAGCGCGCCGGGTGCTCCGCGCCGCCCCGGCGTCGAGTCGGCGGCGGCGGGGAGCGGCAGCGGGCTACAGGGTGGGCGAGACGCCCACGAGGCGGCTGGAGAGGGTCCAGAGGTCGTGGGCGAGAGCGCGGTCGCGGGCCTGGGGGTTCAGGGAGCCGTGCAGTGTCAGCTGGTCGAAGTAGGTGCCGCTGGCGGCACCGACATCGGGCTCGGAGGCGAGGGTGATCAGCGGTACCGCACCCGCCTCGGCGGAGATGCCGAAGGAGCCGACCGAGAGGCTCGTCATCAGCTTCATCATCGTGCTGTCGGCACCGAAGCTCGTCGAGACGACGCCCGGGTGGAACGAGTACGCGTCGACCGACGTCGTCAGCAGGCGCTCCGCCAGCTCGCGGATGAAGAGGATCGTCACCAGCTTCGACGTGCCGTAGGCCCGCCAGCCGCCGAGCCACGGACCGCGGCGGTTGTCGAGGTCGTCGAGCCTCAGGCGACCGAAGCGGTTCGCGAGGCTCGCCGTGGAGACGACGCGGACGCCGGCCCGCTCCCTCGAGGTCTCGATCATCCGCGGGAGCAGGAGCCGCGTGAGCAGGAACGGCGCGAGATGGTTGCTCTGGATCGTCCGCTCGTGGCCGTCGACCGTCTCGGCGCGGTGGGAGACGAGCCCGCCCGCGTTGTTCGCCAGCACGTCGATCCGCTCGTGGCGCTCGAGGAGGCCGTCGGCCAGGGCGCGGACGTCGTCGAGCCGGTCGAAGTCGGCCAGGAACGCGTCCCCTCCCACGTCGGCGGCGACCGCGCGGGTGCGCTCGGGGTTCCGCCCGACCACGGCCACGCGGGCACCGGCGGACGCCAGCGCTCCCGCCGCGACCCGGCCGATGCCGGAGCTCGCTCCGGTGAGGACGACGACGCGCCCCGTCATGTCAGTGACCACGGAGATATCCGCCCTTCTCGAGACCGGCTTCGATCTCGAATCGATTGCGCAGCGGATCGCGACCCGCCACCGTGTACGCGAACGGGAACCACATCCCGTAGAGCCGCCACTGCTCCTTGTGCACGGCCTCGTGCTCGAGGACGCTGTCGGAGACGTTGGTGCCCGTGAGGTAGCTCGTGCCGACGCAGGACCCTCCGCGGCCGAACGCCCAGGAGGGCAGACCGGTGAAGACGACGAGGCCGTGGCTGCGCCGGATCGGGCCCGTGCTCCACAGCGCGCCCCAGGCGAGTCCGACCGCGCACGCGAAGAGGTAGCCGGGCCGGGTGATCGCCGGATCCAGGGCCACCGTCGCGACGGCTCGACGGAGCGCGCTCACGCGCTGTCGCGTCCGTAGGTCTCGAGCAGCCGCAGCCAGACCTCGCTGATCGTCGGATAGGAGGGGACCGCGTGCCAGAGGCGCGAGAGCGGCACCTCGCCGACGACGGCGATCGTCGCGGAGTGGATCAGCTCGCCGACCTCCTTGCCGACGAAGGTGACGCCGAGGACGACCTTCCGGTCCTCGTCCACGACCATCCTCGCGGTGCCCGTGTAGCCGTCGGCGGCGAGGGCGGCGCCGGCGACCGAGCCGATCTCGTAGTCGACGACGCGGGTTCGGTAGCCGGCCTTCTCGGCGCCCGCGGCGGTGAGGCCGACGGACGCGACCTCGGGGTCGGTGAAGACGACCTGCGGCACGGCCTCGTGGTCCGCGGTCGCGACGTGCGCTCCCCAGGGGGCGTCGTGGACCTCGGCACCGGTGGCGCGCGCGACGATCACGTCGCCGGCCGCACGGGCCTGGTACTTGCCCTGGTGCGTGAGCAGTGCGCGGTGGTTCACGTCGCCGACCCCGTAGAGCCACGGACGCCCGCCGCCGAGGGGAGCACCGTCGCCGCCCAGCGCGAGCATCGTGTCGTCGACCGTCAGCGAGGAGCCGGGCTCGAGGCCCACCGTCTCGAGGCCGACGTCGCGGGTGTGCGGGGCGCGGCCGGTCGCGGCGAGCACCTGGTCAGCCTCGATGACGTCGCCGCCCTCGAGCGTCACCGCCACGGTGCCGTCGGACCGGCGCTCGACCGAGACGGGCGAGTCGCCGAGGCGCAGGTCGACGCCGAGCTCCTGGAGCGCCGAGCCGACGAGCTCGCCGGCGAAGGGCTCGAACGGCGCGAGGAGTCCGCTGCGGGCGACGAGCGTGACGGAGGAGCCCATGCCGGCGTAGGCGGTCGCCATCTCGGTCGCGACGACTCCGCCGCCGATGACGACGAGGCGCGGCGGCACCTCCTCGGCTGAGGTGGCCTCGCGGCTCGTCCAGGGGGATGCCGCGCGCAGGCCAGGGATGTCGGGGACGACGGCGGTGGTGCCGGTCGCGACGGCGACGGCGGAGCGGGCGCGGAGCACGCGCACCTCGCCGTCGGGTCCGGTCACGGTGACCTCGCGCTCGCCGCTCAGGCGGCCGTGCCCGCGGACGAGCTCGATGCCGGCGCCCTCGAGCCACTGCACCTGGCCGTGGTCGTCGAAGTGGCTGGTGAAGGAGTCGCGGCGGGCCAGGAGCGCGGGCACGTCGACTCCTCCGCTCACCGCCTGCGCCGCGCCGGGGAGATCACGGGCGGCGCGGAGCGCCATCGGCGGCCGCAGCAGCGCCTTCGAGGGCATGCACGCCCAGTAGGAGCACTCGCCCCCGACGAGCTCGCTCTCGACGACGGCCGCGGTGAGGCCGCCCTGGACCGCGCGGTCCGCGAGGTTCTCGCCCACCGGCCCTGCTCCGATGACGATGACGTCGAACTCGTCCGTCGTGCTGCTCATGCTGTCTCCCTGGGGTTCTCGGAGGCGTCGAGCCCCGTCGTCGGTGGGTGCCCGGCGCTCAATGCGCCGGCACGATCTCGGCCCGCCAGCCGTCGTAGCGGCCGCCGTGGCTCTCGACCGCCTCGATCACCTGGCGGAGGAACGCGGTGGTCGACTCCTCGTCGACCGCGGCGTGGTGGCTCGCGACGAGGACCTGCCTCAGCCTCAGCCGCGAGATCGCGATCTGGAAGCCGGAGGCCACGAGGACGCGCCCGGCCCGTCGTGCGGTGCTGCGGCGGGAGAAGACGGCGAAGTGGTCGACCTCGCGCAACTCCCACACCTGGTCGCCGTAGCGGAGCCGGATCTCGAGCTGCTGCGCGGCCCGCTGCTGCTGCGCCTCGAGGGAGGAGCCGCCGGGCGCCGTGACGGTGGTGCTCTCGTCGCTCATCGTCCGGTGAACTCCGCCCTCGTGCGCTGGAGGAAGGCCTCGGTGCCGATGCGCGCATCCTCGGACGCCGCGAGACGCGCGAGCGCCCCGGGGAGCGCGGCCGCGGCCTCGGCGTCGGACGCGGCGACCGCGAGCCGGGCACTGGCCAGGGCGGCCTGCACGGCGAGCGGCGCCTGCGCGGCGATCCGGGCGGCCAGCGCCCAGGCCGCCTCGGCGACCGTCCCGTCGGGGACGACCTGCTGCACGAGGCCGATGCGGTGGGCCTCCTCGGCGTCGAAGAGGTCGCCGGTGAGGATCCAGCGCATCGCGTCGCCCCAGCCGACGGCGCGGGGGAAGCGCAGCGTCGCTCCGCCGAAGGGCAGGATGCCGCGGGCGACCTCGATCTGGCCGAAGCGGGTGGACCGCTCGGCGAGGACGACGTCGCTCGCGAGCGCGAGCTCGATGCCGAGTGTGAGGCAGGTGCCCTGGAGGCCGATGACCACCGGCTTGCTCACGGGGCGGGTGCGCAGGCCCCAGGGGTCGAGACCGCCCTCGGGCACGAAGTCGAGGCCGTCGGAGCCCAGGCGGGGCCCGATGTCGGCGAGGTCGAGCCCGGCCGTGAAGTGCCCGCCCTCGGCGAGGACGACGCCGGCGCGCAGCTCCGGGTCGCGGTCGAGCTCGCCGTACGCGGACGCCAGCTCCGCGAGCAGCCGCAGATCGGCGGCGTTGCGCTTCTCGGGCCGGTCCAGCACGATCGCGAGCACGGTCCCGCGCCGCTCGGTGCGCACGCGCGGTCTCTCGTCGCTCATCGTTCCTCCGCTCGGTCGCGTCCGACCATCTTGCCGGGTGCCGCCGACACGCGCTCGGGCTTGCGCGCCGATGGCAGGGCTCTCTCAGGCCCCGCGGGACAGAGCGCCGAGGAGGCGGAGGATCGTGGGCAGGTCGTCCTCGGCCGCGGTCGGCGACGACGGGGCGAACGAGGTGACGCCGGCGCCCGCGAGCGGGAAGCGGGACCGGAGGGCGTCGAGGCTCGCGACGAGGCGCGAGGCGGGCACGCCGAAGGGCACCGGGTCGAACAGCCCGGCGAGATCGGCGGGGTCGAGCACGTCCAGGTCGAGGTGCACGTAGACGGAGGCGGCACCGGTCGCCTCGACCGCCGCGACGAGCGACTCCGGGTCGAGGGCGTCCGCGGGCAGCACCGCGGCGCCCCGCTCGACCAGCCGCTCGAGCTCGCCGTCGTCGGCGGAGCGGACACCTCCGAGGACGACGCGCTCGTCGGCCACCCGCTCCTCGGCGCCCGCGCTCAGGAGGCCGACGCCGCGTCCCAGCGCGGCCGAGAGGACCATGCCGCAGAAGGCGCCGTTGGGGGAGGACTCGGGAGTGTGCGCGTCCGGGTGGGCGTCGAGCCAGACCAGCGCGACCGGGCCCGGTGCCGAGCGCACGGCGTGCCCGATCGCCGCGAACTCGACGCCGCAGTCGCCGCCGATCGTGATCACGGGACCAGTGCGGCCCGAGAGGGCCTCGCGCACCCGCTCGGCGACGGTGGCGACCGAGGCGTAGCGGCGGATGCCGGTGTCCTGGGCGTCGCCCGCCTCGGCGGGGATGTCGAGGGTCGTGGTGGCGGAGGAGGGCAGATCGCCCCGGATCGCCTCGGCTCCGTCGACGAGGCGCATCGCGCGCGTCGACGCCGAGCCCTGCCACTGGGGGACGACGAGGAAGGAGGCCATGTCCCTCACTATGGCACGCGCGCCGCTGCCGGGTGCCTGCGTCCTCAGGCCGCGGGCAGGCCTCCGGGGACGGCCGCGGGGCGGAGCGACGGGGGTGCGCCGTCGAGGTCGACCAGGGCCTCGTCGAGTGCGGAGCGGGCGCGGTCGGCGGCAGCGCGGGCCTCGTCCAGAGCGCCGGCCGGATCGCCTGCCGCACGGCGCACCGCGGTGTCCAGCTGCCCGAGCGTCTCCTCGGCGAGGATCCGGGGTGCCGCGGTGATGCGCTCGCCGTGCACGGCGGCCAGGAGCAGCACCGACTCGGCACCGAGCCGGGCCGCGGTGCGCGCCGCCTCGAACAGCAGGAGCTGGCGCTCGGCCTGGGCGCGCGGCTCGCGGTATCCGGAGACAACGGCGTCCAGAGCGGAGTCGGCGTCGAGCAGCAGGACCAGCAGCGCGGCAGGATCGTGGCGGGCGCCGGCCGACCGGGCGTCGTCGGCGTCGAGGAGGAGCGACCGTGCCGCGGCGCACGCGACGGCCACGTCGGCGGCGGAGGCGAGCTGCGCCGAGGTGCGCAGGTCCGAGAGGGTGGCGGCCCGCTCCAGGTCGTCCCGCACGGAGCGCTCGACGCCGCTCAGCTGCACCTCGGCGCGGGTCACGAGCCCGACCAGCGAGTCGACCGCGTCGAGCAGGGCGTCGGGATCGGGGGAGCCGCCGGCGGCGACGTGCTCGACGGCCTCGCGCAGCGGTCGGACCCGGCGCTCGGGAGTGGTCCCGGCGAGGACGGAGACCTCGGAGCGCGCCTGCTGCACGCGCTCCGGGAGGGACGGGCTCGGCGAGGTCACTCCGTGATCGTACGGCCGGAGTGTGACACCGCGTGACACGGCGGTTCGACCGGCGGCGGCGGCGTGCCCAGGATGGAGTCATGACCCGCTCGCTCGCCATCGTCGAGGTCGCCCGCGTGCGACCGGGCCGCGAGGAGTACCACGCCTACGTGCAGATCCTGAACGGCCGCATCCTCGCTCTCGCGCACGAGCGCGGCTGGCGGGCGGAGCGCTTCGCCGCCGAGGAGCTGGGCACGGAGGAGCTGCTGGCGCGCACGGCGGGGGCGGACGCCCTCGTCCTCGCGGGCGGCGAGGACATCGCTCCCGAGCAGTACGGCGCCGACCGCGGCTACCCGGCCGAGGGCCCCCACGCGGAGCGCGCCGACGCCGCCCAGATCGCGCTGGTGCACCGGGCACTGGCCCGCCGGACCCCGCTGCTGGGCATCTGCCGCGGCCTGCAGATCGTCAACGTCGCGCTCGGCGGCACGCTGGTGCAGGACCTGGGTCCGGAGGCGGAGCACGTCAACGCGGCGGCCCCCGCTCACCAGCGCATGCACCGGCACGAGGTCGGGCTCGCGGCGGGCTCCGTGCTCGGCGGGCTCTTCGGGTCCGAGGCGCTCGCGGTGCAGAGCGCGCACCACCAGGCGGTCGACCTGCTCGCTCCGGGGCTGCGGGTCGTCGCCCGGGCGGAGGACGGCGTGATCGAGGCCGTCGAGCACGTCGCGGCCCCCCTCGTGGGCGTGCAGTGGCACCCCGAGGACCCGGACGCTCCCGCCGGTCAGCTGGCGACGCTGCTCGACGGGCTGGCGCTCGCCGCCGCCCGCGGGGAGTTCGCGCTGCCCCTCGCCGCCTGAGCGGCCGGGGCTCCCCGCGGGCGACCGTGCTCAGCGGGCCAGTCGGGCCATCCACGCCTCGATGTCGTCGGCCGAGCGCGGGATGCCGGCCGAGAGGTTCTCGGCGCCGTCGGCGGTGACGAGCACGTCGTCCTCGATCCGGACGCCGATGCCGCGCAGCTCCTCCGGGACCGTGAGGTCGTCGGGCTGGAAGTAGAGGCCGGGCTCGATCGTGAAGACCATGCCCTCCTCGACCAGTCCGTCGAGGTACATCTCGCGCCGTGCCCGGGCGCAGTCGTGCACGTCGAGCCCGAGGTGGTGGCTGGTGCCGTGGACCATGTAGCGGCGGTGCTGCTGGTTGTCGGCCTCGAGCGCCTCCTCGGCGCTGACCGGCAGCAGGCCCCACTCGGCGGTGCGCCGCGCGATGACGGCCATCGCCGCGGCGTGAACCTCGCGGAAGCGGATGCCGGGTCGGACGATCGCGAACGCGGCGTCGGCCGCCTCCCGCACCGTCTCGTGAACCTGGCGCTGGGCGTCCGTGTAGCGGCCGTCCACCGGGAAGGTGCGCGTGATGTCGGCGGTGTAGTAGCTGTCCTGCTCGACGCCGGCGTCCAGCAGCACCAGCTGGCCGGGGCGCACCGGCCCGTCGTTGCGCGTCCAGTGCAGGATGCAGGCGTGGGGGCCCGCCGCGGCGATGGTGTCGTAGCCGACCGCGTTGCCGTCGGCGCGCGCGCGTCCGTTGAAGACGCCCTCGATCAGGCGCTCGCCCTTCTCGTGGGCGATGATGCGCGGCAGGTCGGACAAGACGTCCTCGAAGCCGCGGCCCGTCGCGTCGACGGCGGCGCGCAGCTCGGCGATCTCGTAGGCGTCCTTGACCAGGCGGAGCTCGGCGATGTCGCGCTCGAGCGCCGCGTCGCGGTCCGCCCGCTCGTCGGCCTCGACCGCGTCGAGACGGCCGGTCACCGCCGGGTCGGCCTCGCGCAGCACGGCGAGGGGGACGCCGTCGTGCGCGTCGAGGACCGCGTCGAGCTCGGCGATCCCGCGGGTGGCGAGGCCGAGATCGCTCGCGACCTGCGCGAGCGACGGACGCGGCCCGATCCAGAACTCGCCGATCTCGGGGTTGGCGTAGAACTCGTCGGAGTCGCGGCCCGCGCGCTCGCGGAAGTAGAGCGTCGCGCTGTGGCCGGACCCGGCGGGCTCGAGGACGAGCACCGCGCCGGGCTCGGAGTCGGAGCCCCAGCCGGTGAGCCAGGTGAAGGCCGAGTGCGCACGGAACGGGTAGTCGGTGTCGTTCGCGCGCTGCTTGAGGCGGCCCGCCGGGACGACGATGCGCACGCCGGTGTGCAGCGCGGAGAGGCGCTCGCGGCGGGAGGCGGCGAAGGACGCCTGCTCGCGCGGAGCAGGCAGCGGCTCCTCCCGCTCGGCCCAGCCGGACGCGATGAAGTCGCGGAAGCGGTCGGAGGCGGGGGTCGTCGAGCGGTTCGCGGTGGCGCGGGGGCGCGGGGC
>NZ_PSWH01000049.1:0-19490 GCF_002932105.1 Rathayibacter sp. AY1C1
ACCTTTCGGGAGGGGGCGGGTCAGTGGGTGAGACCGTAGTGCAGCGTGGGGTCGAGGTGTTCGATGTCGACGAGGCGGTTGTACTTCGCGACCCTCTCGCCGCGCGCGGGGGCGCCGGATTTGATCTGCCCGACTCCGGTTCCCACCGAGAGGTCGGCGATGAAGGTGTCGAGGGTCTCGCCGGAGCGGTGGGAGACCATGCAGCGCATGCCGGCGTCGTGCGCGGCCGCGATCGCGTCGAGGGTGCCGGTGATGGTGCCGATCTGATTGGGCTTGATGAGTGCGGCGTTGGAGTAGCCGTTGCGGGCTCCGTCGCGGATGCGGTCGGCGTCGGTGACGTAGAGGTCGTCTCCCACGAGCTGCACCCGGTCGCTGATGGCGTGGGCGAGGAGGGCCCAGCCCTCGTGGTCGTCCTCGGCGAAGCCGTCCTCGATGCTGCGGATCGGGTAGTCGGCGATCAGCTTCTCGTAGTAGCGGGCGAGTGCGTCGCGGTCGAGATCGGTGCCGGCGACGGTGTAGTGGCCGTCGCCGTGGAAGAAGCCGTTCGCGGCGGGATCCATCGCGATCGCGATGTCACCGGTGCCGGGCTGGTATCCGGCGTCGGTGATCGCTGCGACGAGGAGGTCCAGGGCGTCTTCGGGCCGGTCGATGGGGGGCGCGAAGCCGCCCTCGTCGCCGAGCCCGGAGGTGCCGTAGGCGGTGCGGACGCGGGCGGCGAGGGCGTGATAGATCTCGGCGCCGACCTGCACGGCCTCCTCCTCGGTGCCGGCGGAGACGGGGGCGATCATGAACTCTTGGAAGTCGAGGCCGTTCGCGGCGTGCGCGCCGCCGTTGATGACGTTGAAGTGCGGGACGGGCAGGGAGGCGGTCGCCCCGGTGTGATCGGCGATCCACCGGTGCAGGGGCAGGCCGGTGCGCGCGGCGAAGGCGCGGGCGGCCGCGATGGAGACGGCGACGACGGAGTTCGCTCCGAGGCGGGCGAGGTTCGCGGTTCCATCCAGTGCTCGCAGCGCTTCGTCGATCTCGCGAAGCGAAGTCCAGGAGTGGTCGAGCAGGAGGGCGCGGATCTCGCCGTCGACGGCCGCGACAGCGGAGCGGACTCCGCGTCCGCCGAACGCGGGGCCGCCGTCGCGCAGCTCGACCGCTTCGAACGCGCCCGTCGAGGCGCCCGCGGGGGCGGAGGCGTCCAGGACGGTGTCGTCGTCCAGACGCAGGGTGACAGCGACGGTCGGGAAGCCGCGGGAGTCGAGGATCTGCCGTGCGGCGACGTCGGTGATGACCAGCGGGTGTCCGGCGGGGTGGGTGACGTACTCGCCCGTCCCGTGGATGCTGGTGCGGGTGTGGCTGATGTAGGCGTTCATCAGGTTCCTCCTTCGTGGGCGAGCGTGATCGCCGCTCGGTCGGCTCTTGCGGGGTCGAGGTAGCGTCCGCTCCTCGAGATCGGTGTCCCGGACGGCCCGGTGTCGTACAGGTACGGCTGACCGGTCGGGATGTTCAGATCGCGGACCGCGGCATCGCCGAGGTCCTCGAGAAGGGCGCGCAGCGCGCGCAGGGAGTTGCCGTGCCCGACGATGAGCACCGTCTCGCCCTCCTGGAGGGCGGGCAGGATTCGCTCCTCGAGGAGCGGCTGCAGTCGGTGGACGACGTCGCGCAACGACTCCGTCTCCGTCATCGCCTCGGCCGGCTGCCCACGGAACGCCGCGGACCTGTGCAGCTGCACGAAGGCGGCGGCGGACAGAGCAGGCGGGCGGACGTCCATCGACCGGCGCCACTCCAGGAAGGCGTCGGCCCCGTACCGGGCTCCGACGGCGCTTGTGGACAGGCCGGTGAGCGCTCCGTAGTTGCGCTCGTTCAGCCGCCACTGGGCCGCGACGATCCGCGGCCGCCCTGGAAGGGCGCCGGCGATGATCCGGGCCGATTCGGTGGAGCGTTGCAGGGTCGACGTGAGGATCAGATCGGGGTCGATCGATGCGTCCCTCAGTAGCGTCGCGGCCTGTCGCGCTTCGTCACGTCCGAGGTCGGTGAGGGGGACGTCGAGGACGCCGCAGAAGAGACCGTCGGCGTTGCCGGTGCTCTCACCGTGGCGCACGAGGACGAGCGGGGGATGCGCGGGCATGGGTCACCTACCTGGTCTCTGATCGAGAAGGTAGGAACCATCAGCCTCGGCGGCAGTTCGAGCTCACGCTCGGGCGGGATCCATCACCACTGCCGTCAGCCTACGCCCGCACCTCGGTCAGGACCAGGGCAGCGGCTCCGAATCATCGACCGGGGCGAGGGGGATCATGAGGGCCGGCCGGTGCTGACGGTGAGCGAGACGGGCGCCGACGGCACCGGAGAAAACCTCCTGCACGGTGCGACGCAGAGACGGCTCCTTCGTGCCGACAATGATCATGACCGCATCGACACGGTCCGCGAGCGTCGCCAGAGCGTGTGCAACGTCACCGGCCATCTGATGCGTCTGCCACGGGACACGGTCACCGACGATCCGGTCAAGCCGCTCGAGGATCGCAGGATCTGGAGCCAGTGGAGTGTCGCAGATGCACTGCGGGCGACACCGGTGCCTTCCTCCCGGGTCTGGTCCCCGCCAACTGCCCGCGCGTTCACGTGCGGACGCTGCGGCGTACCCGAATCGGCTGCTACTGACGAAGCGCGCCTCGGGAACGAACGGTGGGATCACGCTCGACCCGACGATCGGGGTGTCGTCGAGGACGGCACGCGGTCGAACCGATCACCACGGAGACCACCGCGCGCGAGGCGGTGAGAAGCAGCTCAGGCGCAAGGGGGTCGCGAATCGTCGTCGGCGCGGTTCACTCACTGCATGGATGGTCTGCCCTTCGTTGTTCTCGTCGTCATCTTTCTCGCCGCCGCCGCAGTGGTGTGGGTCGCCGGCATCCAGTTGTCGAAGGCCACGGACGTTCTGGACGCGCGCCTGCACCTGGGGAGTGCGCTGGGCGGTCTGATCGTTCTCGCCGTCGCGACGAACCTGCCGGAGATCGCGATCACCGTGTCCGCCGCGCTCTCCGGGAACCTGGACGTCGCGGTCGGCAACATCCTCGGCGGCATCGCACTGCAGACCGTGGTCCTCGTCGTCCTCGACCTGTTCGGCAAGCGCGGAAAGGGTGCGAAGCCGCTCACCTACCGTGCCGCGTCCCTCACACTCGTGCTCGAGGGGCTCGTGGTCGTCGCGGTGCTCGCCGTCGTCATCGCCGGCAGCCAGCTGCCCTCCGGACTGGAAGTGCTGCGCCTGACCCCGGACGTCGTCCTCATCGCCGGCCTCTGGGTCGTCGGGCTGCTGCTCGTGCAACGCTCCGGCAAGCACCTCCCCTGGCACGAGGACGGGCGGGCCCCCGACGCGACAGCATCCCCCGCGAAGAAGAAGACGCACCCGATGAGCACACGCAAGGCGACCATCGTGTTCACGATCTCGGCAGCGGCGACCCTCCTCGCCGGTGTCGTGCTCGAGCGCGCCGGTGACGCAGCATCCTCGCAGCTCGGTCTCTCCGGGGTGCTGTTCGGAGCCACCGTGCTCGCTCTCGCCACCTCCCTCCCCGAGATCTCGACCGGGCTGCAAGCCATCAAGCAGGGCGACGACAACCTCGCCATCAGCGACATCTTCGGCGGCAACGCCTTCCTCCCCGTCCTGTTCCTCGTCGCCACCGTCCTCTCCGGCACCGCAGTCCTCCCGCAGGCGAACTCGTCCGACATCTACCTCACCGCTCTCGCCGCCCTGCTCACCCTCGTCTACATCGTCGGACTGATCTTCCGACCCACCCGCCGCATCGCCGGCATGGGAATCGACTCGTTGATCGTGCTCGCGCTCTACACCGTCGGCATCGGCGGGCTCTTCGCCATCACCGCGACATGACGTCCGCGCCGCCGTGTGCAGATCGACCAGATCGCTGTAGCTCGAGCAGACACGGCCGCGGGCGTGATCGGCGTAGCGACGAGCCGTGCACCGGTCAGCGCAACTCGTGTGCGATCTCCAGGAACGCCGCCGCGGACGACCCGATGCGATCGGACCAGATGGCGCGGAGGGGTCGCACGAGTGCTGGTCCGCGGAGGGGCACTCGTATCAGTGAGCGCGCGGCGAGATCTCTTTCGACGGTGAGGATGCTCATGACTGCGGGCGCGATGCCGGCGCGGGCGTTCGCTCGGATGATCGCCGTCGTTTCAAGGATCGCGGCGGGAGTCGTGGGTGCGAGCCCGGCGTCGTGGAGCCATGCTTCGAGGGTCGTCCGGGTGCCGGAGCCTTCTTCTCGTGTCAGCAGTGCGGTGCCGGCCAAGTCCTCGGCGCTGATACTCGCCGCGCGTGCCCAGGGGTGGTCCGGTGCTACGACGACAGCGAGTTCGTCCTCCGCGACCACGTCAGAGGAGAGCGTGGCCGTGGACGCCGGTGTCTCGACGAATCCGAGTTGCGCGGCACCGGATCTCACGAGCTCTGTGACCGTGGCTGAATTGCCGGCGATCAGTTGCACACTCACCTCGGGTGTGCGCTGTCGGAATTCGAGGAGCCAGCGTGGGAGCAGCAGTTCGGCGATGGTCTGCGACGCCGCGAGAACCAGTGAGCCGGTCGGCTGTCGCAGTGCCGCCGCGCCCGCCTCGAGGCGGCGGGACGCCTCGAGGACCGGGCCGGCCAACTCGAGCACGAGCCGGCCCGCGTCGGTCATCAGGGACCCGGTCGGAGAGCGGCGCACGAGCGGCTGCCCGATGGCGCGCTCCGCTACCCGCAGACGCGCCGAGACGGCCTGCTGGGTGACGCCGAGGGCTTCGGCAGCGCGGGAGAGCGAGCCCGCCTCGGCGATGCGTTCGAGCACCTCCAGCGTGTCGAGATCCAGGATCCGGTCCGTCAATCGTCGCGTCGCCACAAGCACTCATTGTGCCCCGCCAACACGATCGCTGTATCGGCTGGTGACGGTGATGCTCAGGCTGGAGTCATGACAACTTTCTCCCCCGCCCGCGCATCTTCCTCGATCGGGCATCCTCCGCGGTCGAGGCGCTTGTTCCGGGAGTTGGAGCATCCGGGACTGATCGTGTCGAACCTGACGCCGAACTGGTTCGCGTCGATCATGGGCACCGGCATCGTCGCGGTCGCCGCCGCGTCCCTGCCACTCCAGTTCCCCGGACTCCGTACCGGGGCCACCGTCGTCTGGGCGATCGCCGCGCTGCTGCTCGTCGCGCTGACGGTCGCGACCGGGCTGCACTGGGTCCGCTACCGCGCTACAGCGATGAGGCACCACCTGAATCCGGTCCTCTCGCACTTCTACGGCGCGCCTCCCATGGCGTTCCTCACCGTCGGCGCGGGAACCCTCCTCCTCGGCAAGGACTGGATCGGCCTGCCGGCCGCTGTCACCATCGACTGGGTGCTCTGGGGTGCGGGGACTCTCGGCGGGCTGGTGACGGCGGTCCTGGTGCCCTACCTCGCGTTCACCCGGCATGAGAACAAGCCCGATTCGGCGTTCGGCGGCTGGCTGATGCCGATCGTTCCGCCGATGGTGTCCGCTTCCACCGGCGCAGTGCTGCTGCCGTACACGCCCGCCGGGCAAGCGCGGGAGACGCTCCTGTGGTCCTGCTACGGCTTCTTCGGCCTCAGCCTGGTCGCGTCGCTGGTGGTGATCACCCTGATCTGGAACCGGCTCGCGCAGCACAAGGTAGGAGCGGCGGGGATGGTGCCGACGCTGTGGATCGTCCTCGGTCCGGTCGGACAGTCGATCACCGCTGTGAATCTGCTCGCCTCGAACGCGCCCACCGTCGTGGACGCCGGCATGGCGCGTGCGCTGCTGGTCGTGGCTCTGGTGTACGGCTTCGCGATGCTCGGCTTCGCGCTGCTCTGGACCGTCATCGCCCTCGCGATCACCCTCCGCACCGCGAAGGAGCACCTGCCGTTCAGTCTGACGTGGTGGTCGTTCACGTTCCCCGTCGGCACCTGCGTCACCGGACTGAACGGCCTCGCCCTGCACTCCGGTCTCACGGTCGTCGCCGGCCTCGCCGTGCTCTACTACGTCGGCCTGGTCGCCGCGTGGATCATCGTCGCCGCCCGCACGTTCCACGGTTCCGTGATCCGCGGCACCCTGCTCGCACCACCGCGGCCGGCCTGACCGGGATCGAGGAGCATCGTGGATGTCCGAACCCTGAACGCCCTCGCCGAGACCTGGCGGAGTACCGCGGACGCGACCGGACGCTTCGTTCCGGGCTTCGATCCCCGCTCCGGCGGCACCGCCAGTCGCGTCCTGGTGCTGATGCAGTCACCCGGCCCTCGGACGATCGCCGCGGGATCCGCTGCCGTCTGCAGCGAAGACAACCTCGGGCCCACCGCCGCCGCGTTCCGGGCGGCCCGCATCGAGTCCGGACTCTCCCGCGACCACTACGTCCGGTGGAACCTCATCCCGTGGGAGATCCCTGGCCGCGTCCGCCCCGCGGACATCGAGCAGGGCCGGCTCGCGCTCGGTGAGCTGCTGGAGCTGCTGCCCGCGCTCGACGCCGTCGTCACCTACGGGACCGTGGCGCTCGACGGGGTCATGCGCTATCTGACCCTGCACGATGATCCCCGTGTCGTCCCCGTCCTCGCGGCACCGCACCCCTCACCGGCCAACGGGCGTCACCGCGCCGACCAGCACCTCCGCTCCGTGAACGCGCTCCGCCTCGCGAATCGTCTCGGATCCGGTCGGCGAGTCGCAGACTGACGGCACTGAAGGGAGACGTCCGCGTCTCGGTCGTCACCGGTCGCCGTGACCGATGAGGTGTTGATCTCAGACGGCCCCCGTCCTCGAACCGCTGACGGGAACGGCCTGGTCGTCCACGACGTCGACGGTGTACGCCGCGCCGTGCTCGAGCGTGTGGCCGACGGTGCACTGGCGGTCGACCGCCCGGTGGGTGCGCTCGGACAGTGAGGCGATCCGCTCGGGATCGAGCGCCGACAGGTCGGCGCGGATCACGGCGGCGATCGAGTCGTAGCGGTCCTCGCCCTCGGGCTTGGTCGCGGTGATGTCGGTGGTCGCTTCGAAGTCGGCTCCGAGCCGGCTGGCGAGGATGTGGTCCGAGGAGAGCATGCCGCAGGCGGCGAGGGCGAGGTGCAGCAGCTCGCCGGGCGAGAACACGCCGTCGGCGTCCGACCCGCCGATGCGGACCTCGGCTCCTCGCGCGTTGCGGCCGATGAAGCTTCTCGGGCCCTCGCGGGTGATGTGCAGCGGCGTGGTCTCGGTGCTCATGGTCTGCTCCTGTCCGGTGCCCGCGGCACCGCGGGCAGTGTCGGTGTCTCCTGCGGGTGGGCGGTGTCTCAGGTGTCGGTGCGGACGAGGGGGGAGTTCGTGCCGCGGACTCTGATGTCGACGCCGGTGATCTCCGACCGGGCGACGCCCGTGGACGCCGCCAGGTCGACGGCGCGCCGCCCGGCCGCCGTCCAGGTGGCGACGGTGATCGTGCTGCCGTCTGTGCGGGTGATCACGAGTTCGTACTCCGCGTCGGCGGGCGCATCACCACTGTAGGTGCAGCTCCACTCCAGCCGGGTGCCCCACGGCTTCCCCTCGACCTGGATGTCCGCAGCGAGAGCGGGATCGGCCGCGGTCGGGTCCATCGGTTCGAGGGTCGCCTCGCTGGCCACGGGAGCGCCCGCGATGCCCGTGCCGAGAGCGACACCTCCGAAGACGGAGGCGGTGACGGCGGCCGCGACGGCGAGGGACGTCACCAGCCGGCGCCGACGTCGGCGCGTCCGGACACGGTGGGCGATGGCGGGCAGCGTCACCATCGACGGCGGCGCCTCCTCGCCGTCGTCCGATGCGCTGATGGCGAGAGCGTCCTCGACGGAGAGGCGGCCGACGATGCCGGGCAGTCCTGCCAGCTCTGCCACGGCCGCGCGGCAGGCCGCGCAGCCGCTGAGGTGCTGCTCGTACTCGAGTCGCTGATCTGCGGGGAGAGCGCCGAGGACGTAGGACGCGTCCCAGTCGCGGTACTCGTCCTCCGTCGCAGAGCTTCCGTGGTGGTCGTTCATCGGGTGACGCCCCTTTCCTGCAGAGCCAGTCGCAGTCCGCGCAGTCCGTAGTGCAATCGAGATTTCGCTGTTCCCTCGGGGATGGAGTGCCGGCGGGCGATCTCGGGGACGGTGTGTCCGAGGAAGTACGCGTCCACCACGATCTGACGATGCTCCACCGACAGCGATGCGAGAGCGTCGGCGACCAGGATGCTGTCCAGGACCGCGTCGGTGCGATCGGGGACGGCGCCGCCGCCGTCTTCGTCCTTCGCCGGCACCTCGCGTCGGCTCCGAGCGGATCGGGCGTCGTCGATGACGAGGTTGCGGGCGACGGTGAACAGCCACGCGCGAGCGGCGTCGGCGTCGCGTTCGAGGACCTGCGGGCGCTGCCAGGCCCGGACCATCGTCTCCTGCACGACGTCCTCCGTCAGCGCCGCGTTCCGAGTGAGGTTCTGCACGAAGCGCCGCAAGGCCGGGCCGTGACTCTCGTACAGCGCCGCCAGGAGCTCATCGACGGGGCGGGGCACAACGCTCACCGCCTCGAAGCGCCACGGTGCGCTCCCTCATCACGGTTGCTGCGATCACTGCCGGTCATCCCTTCCGTCCATGCCTGTCGAGAACCGGCGACCCGGCCCGACGATGCGCTTCGCTGCGCGGGGACGGGTCGCCGTCGCATCAGGACGCCGGGGTGGCGGTGCTCATGGCCGCGGCTTCCTTGTTCATCGTGCCGTCGGGGAGGAGGACGTACCAGGCGTCCTTCACACCCTGCCCGTTGACCTGGCCCGGCGCGGTGTCCTTCGCGAACCGGTAGACCGGCCATCCGTCGACGGTCAGCTGGGTCGTCCCGTCGGTGCGCGTGATCGAGCCGACCTCTCCGGTGATCCCGTCCGCGGCGGTCGTGCTGGACGCCGTCACGGCCGGCCAGGTCGTGGCGCACTCGTCGTAGCAGCTGCTGCTGCCCGAGTTCTGCGTGTCCTTCATGAACGTGTAGACGGTGTAGCCGGCCTCGTCCGTGATGATCTCGCCCAGCGGCGAGGACGCCGTCGTGAGAGCCGCCGTCTCAGCGGAGGCGGTCGCGGTGGCGGAGGCCATCGCGGTGGCGGAGGGGCTGTCGGCCGGCGCTTCCGACGAGGCGGCCGAGCCGGCGGCCGTCGAGCATCCGGCGAGAAGGACGGCGGCGAACGCCGCAGTCGTCACAGTGGTCGCGATTCGCTTGAGCATGATGCCTCCTGTAGTGCGGGGGCCGAGGTGGTCCCACCGAGGACACGACACAGCAGTCGCGGACGTTCAACGACGCGAGAAGATCGCTGGGAGAGCATCCGCGCAGCGGGCGGATTCAGTGAGAGCGACGATCCGTTGCGCGCTCCTTCGCGTGAAGGCCCGAGGCTGCGCGCTGCTCTCCACGGCGGCGTGCGAGCAGTGATCGACCATATGCGCGACGGCTGCGGCCTGCCCGGCCGCCCGCGCGGCAGCGGTGGCGGCCCGCTCGCCCGCCTGCGTCGCGGCGCGGGCTGCGGCGTGCGCCGTGAAGGCCGCCGTGCGGCACTCGGTCATCGGAGCCTCGCCCCGCCCCCAGGCGAGGAGGACGTCGAGCGCGCGCCGGGGCCGGGCATTGTCCGGGTCCCGCTCCTCGAACGCGGGGAGGGCGCGCTCCGCGCACTCCGCCGCCCACCGCGCGAGCGCCCGGTGGACCTCCGGCTCCGGATTCGCCAAGGCCGGCTCCTCCGCTCCGCTCACGGGTCTTCCTCCGATTCCGGAGCTCAGCTGGCTCTTCCCAGATGAGGGTGTAGGTCGGCCGGGAGCGTCGGTCCGCAGATAGACGTCGAGGTCTCCCGACGACGGAGGTTCTTACACCATCCGTCCGAAAGACCTCGACGTGACCGACGCTACCCCGCCGGCCGGCTTCGGCCGCCCTGACCTGACCGCCTTCGCGTCTCATCCCAGTCGACCCTGATCGAGTCTGCTGACCCCCTCGACGAGAACGCAGCGACATCACAGCCACCCAACCCCGACCGTCCGGGAAGCCGGGACACGTCACATGACCTGTGCTGCGGGCGTGTCGAGTGGGTCGTCCAGGGGCGACGCAGGAGCGTCGACGCGACGTGCTGAGAGGTGGTTCCAGTCGAGCGCTAGGACACCGGCTACAGGCATGGCGATAGGTCAGGAACGGCGTCGCTCCCTGCGCAGGAGGGAGCGCAGAGTCTCGGCATTCGCGTAGCCGACCCGTAGCGCGATCTCGGCGGAGGTGAAGTCCGTGGTTGCTGAGAGGTGCCGAGCTCGTTCGATGCGAAGCCGTTGGACGAAGCCGAGCGGAGTGAGGTTGAGCGCCGCACGGACTCGTCGTTCGAGGGTGCGCCGGCTGGTGCCGAGCGACTGCGCGACGAAGGCGACGTTGAACGGTTCGTCCAGGCGGGCGCGCACGAAGCGTTCGAACTCGACGACGATCGGGTCCTCGTGCCGGAGATGTTCGTAGGCGACGAAGGCCGCCTGAGACGGACGCTCGTCGATGATGAGGAGCTTGGCGACATGTTGGGCCAGGTCGGGGCTGATCGATCGCACGAGTGAGAGCGCGAGGTCGATGTGGGCGAACGCGGCGCCGGCGGTGACGAGGTTCCCGTCGACCACGACCATGGTGTCGAGATCGAGGGCGACGGTCGGATAGCGCTTCAGGAACTCCGGCCCCAGGAACCAGCTGGTCGTCGCCCTCCGATGATGCATCCGTCCGGTCTCGGCGACAGCGAACACGCCGGTGCACGCCGCGGCGATCCGGGTGGTCGCCTCGTCGAGGCGCCCGAGCGAGGCGATGACCGAACGAGCATCTCGGCTCTGGAGGACGTCGTTGGTAGCGGCGGCCGTAAGGGTTCCAAGCGCAGGGACGACGACCACGTCGAACTCTCCGGACTCCGACAGCGGGTGGTCCACCGACAGGGTCATCGATGCCGTCGTGGTCACTCGCCGTTTCGGTCCGAGGATGGCGAGTTCGATCGGGTCGATCCGCGGGTCGACATCGCCGCGGGCTCCGTCGGCCACCCGCACGATGTCGATGATCGACGCGATAGCCGAACCGAAGCAGCCGTCGATCGCGATCAGTCCGATACGCATGACGTAAACAATAGCAATACTGCCGTATACGCCACTCCCCACCGGCCCTCGCTCGTCATACGCTGAACTCGTCCCACGAAGAACCCCGACGTCAAGGAGAGTCCCTCATGTCCACACCCGCATCACTTCCGTATGCCTTCGTCGCCAAGATCGTCGCGGCCGATGGACAGCACGACGCGGTCGCCGATCTGCTCGCCGGCGCTGTCGCACTCGCCAACGAAGAAGTAGGAACGATTGTCTGGTTCGCGGTCAGGACCCACGCCGACACCTTCTGGATCTTCGATGCATTCCCCGACGAAGCCGCTCGCGACGCCCACGCCAACGGCGCCATCGTCGCAGCCCTGATGGCCAACCAGCACCTCCTCGGCGCAGCACCCGAGATCCTGGCGGCCGACGTCCTCGCGTCCAAGCTCCCGTAGTCCGCCAACGCACGAGACGATCGCGCCCCGCCGAGCCGTCGCCAGGTCGCGACGCAACGCCACGCTGCGTTGCCGAGCGGTGCGAGGCCTATCGGCACACGGACAGGATGCCGGCCGCGAGCGCTCAGCCGGCGAGGGGTCCGTCGCAGAGGAGAGCGCCGTCGGTGTCGGGCAGAGCCGTGAGGCCAGCGCATCGCGCGACCACCAGAACGGTTCGCCGGAGCCGCCTGTCGGAATCGAACGGACGACCTAATGACGTCGGCTTTGCGTCTATCGCTTGATGCGCCGACTGGGCGAACGAGCCGCTGACCTGCGCAAACGCCGAGCGTGGAGGACGCCGCCATCCGGTGGTGACCGACGACGACCGACCAGTACCGACCGTTTCACCGGGGCTTGCGGCGGCGTCGAAGCCGAGCAAGCTCCATTCTTCTAACTCACCGCGCCCTCCTCCTCGCCGGCCCCGTCGTCGGCGAAGACGTTTCAGGGGTCTTCTCAGATGACGGTGTAGGTCGGCCGGGAGCGTCGGTCCGCAGATAGACGTCGAGGTCTCCCGACGACGGAGGTTCCTACGCCATCCGTCCGAAAGACCTCGACGTGACCGACGCTACCCCGCCGGCCGGCTTCGGCCGCCCTGCCCTGACCGCCTTCGCTCGACTCGACGGCCTCGGTCTGCGCACCGGCGCGGACCTGCTCACCGACAAGCAGAGCGACAGGCTACGCGCGCTGTTCGTTGATGACGCTCACGTCGAGGTCGAGGCGACCTGGGGTGTCTACCAGCGCATGATCGCCGCCTATCGCCACGAGGACCGGCAACGTGGCCGCGAGCTCATGGAGAAGCTGATCACCGACCTCAGCGCCGGCGTCCCCAAGGTACTCACCGAGCTCACCACCCTGGGCCGGACCCTGAACAAGCGAGCCGCTGACGTGCTCGCCTAGTTCGAACGACCCGGCACCAGCAACGGGCCGGCCGAGGCGCTCAACGGACGGCTCGAACACCTGCGCGGCTCCGCACTCGGGTTCCGCAACCTGACCAACTACATCGCCCGAAGCCTGCTCGAGACCGGCGGCTTCAGACCCCAACTCCTACACCCCCGATTGGGATGAGCCGCTCAGCTCCGGCGCGGCCGCCCCGTGAAGTGCTTCACCCCGTAGACCAGGAGGAGCAGGATGCCGCTCAGCTGCAGGGCGAGCGAGAAGCCGGAGGCGAATTCACCGGCCGGCCACACCAGCCTCAGCACCAGCGCGACGAACATCGCTGTGACCCCGACGACGAACAGGACTCGATTCCGCATCCGTCGAGTCAACCATCCGCACGCGGGCCCTGGCCAACCGCCAGTGCTCAGCTCAGGCGCTCGGTCAGGTGGACGGTGACGACGTCGCCGAGGTCCTTGCCGATCGTCTTCCGCAGTTTCGCGCTGATCGACAGCATGTGGCCGCCGGCGCCGGTCGGCAGCAGGCCCGCGGTCACCGGCTCGCCGTCGACGGTGGCGACCACCTTCACCGACCTCCCTGTGCCGAGCAGCTCGACGGAGCCGGGCACCTCGACGCACGACCAGAGGTCGCCCTTCACGGCGACACCGATCGGGGCGGTGAAGGCGAGGTCCAGGGGGCCGGCGCTCATGCGCTCTCCTCCGCGGACGCCGCGCTCTCGCCGGAGGAGTCCTGCCCGCTGTACCGGTCGAGGATCTCGTCGTACATCGCGGCGTCGAGCAGACCATCGGACAGGGCCCGGCGGACCTCCTCGAACTCCCCCGGGTCGAGGGTCGTCCAGTCGAAGCCGTCACTCGGCGATCCGGGCCGGTAGCGCCGGCGGCCGAGCTCGTCGACGGCCTGCTCCCGCGTCAGCTCCCCCGCGGCGAAGCGCTGCGCGATCCCGTACGGTGTCGCGCCGGAGAAGCCGGAGCGCACGTACGGCAGCGCGGCGGCCGCCTCGATCCCGTCGGACACCTCGTCGATCGACATGCGGACCCCTCCCGTCCGAGGGCCCACCGACCCTCCCGTCGACCCTACGACGAGACGTCGCATCCCGGTCGGGCCGGGCGACGCCCACTGCCCTCGACAGGCGGCTACCGTTCCTCCATGACCGGACGCGCCGCTACGTCCCGGTACGAGTTCCGCGTCGACTCGCGCACGCTCGTCGCCCACGACCTCCCCGGGACTCGAGCCCCCCGCGCTGCAGTCGTCTGGTGCGGAGGGACACCGCACACCGGCGCACTCCTCGCTCCCCACGTCGACGCCGCTGCGGCGCGCGGCATCCGGCTCGTCTCCGTCGCCCGTCCCGGCTTCGGCGGCTCGATGCGGGCTCCCGGACGGAGCATCGCGGACGCTGCCGCCGATGTGCTCCGCGTCGCCGACCTGCTCGGGATCGAGTGCTTCGTGGTGACGGGCTACTCCGGCGGCGGCCCGCACGCACTGGCCGTCGGGGCTCTCGGAGGTGATCGCGTCCGGGGCGTCGCGACGTTCGGCAGCCCAGCGCCCTTCAGTGACGACGGAGCGTGGTTCGACGGCATGCAGGATCCGGGCGCTCTCCGCAGCGCGCGCGACGGCCGGGCTGCGCGCGAGGAGTGGGCGGAGACGGCCCGCTTCGATCCGGAGCAGTTCACCGGTGACGACTACTCGGCCCTCGACGGCCCGCTGACGGCGCTCGGCGCAGAGGCCGGACGCGCCGCGGAGCTCGAACAGGGCGGGAGCGTCGACGACGACCTCGCCCTCGTCATGCCCTGGGGAGTCGACCTCTCGCGCCTCACGGCGCCGGTCCTCCTCCACCACGGCGCGGCGGACAGGGTGGTCCCGGTCGCCCACGCGGAGCGGATCCGCCGCCTCCACCCGGCCGCGGAGCTCACGATCCGGCCCGGTCGAGGCCACATCGGCGTCCTGCTCGACTGGCCGGACGTCCTCGACCGCCTCCTCGCGGACGGGTTCCCCGGGGACCGCCCCGGCAGCGGAGGCTGAGCGTCTCATCGCGGCCGGCAGCGGATCGGACGCGGAAGGTGGGCCTGGAAGGGCCACGCTTCGGGAGGGCTCCCTCCGCGAGGATCACGGCATGGCCCCCCACACGGATCCCCGCCGATGACTCTGCAGGACCTCGCCGACGAGCTCGCCCAGGCTCTCGACCGCCCGGTGACGATCGAGGACGCCTCGAGCCGGGTGCTGGCCGCGACGCGCGCGCGCGAGGAGGCTCCTCACGACGGCGTGTTCCCCGTCCAGGATCCGCGGGGCCGGCTCGCGACCCTCCTCCTCCCCCGGGAGCGGCCCGCGCCGCTCACTCCGGCCGAGTACTCGCTCATCGACGCGGCCGTCGGAGCGATCCGCCGCCTCCTCGGCCCCTCGACGCGGGCGGGCGGCAGCTCCCGGCGCGCAGACGTCCTCGCGGCGCTCCTGTCGGGCGACGGCGGCACCCGGCGCGCCTCCTTCGCCGAGGCGGTCGAGCGCCGCTGGCTGCGCCGAGACGCCCAGACCGTGGTCCGCGCGGTGCGGCTGACCGGCCCGACCGGCTCCCTGCAGCGGACGGCGCTGGCGCGGCGGATCGACGCGAGCGCCGCCTCCGGCCTGACGTTCCTCGGCGACCAGGAGGGTGTGCTGTTCTTCGTGAGCGTGGAGGCGCCCGAGGCCGCCGCGGAGGCGGACGACGTCCTGCGGGCGGAGGCGCGCGGCCGCGGCACGGCCGTCGACGCGATCGGCTCGGCGCGCTTCGACGTCCGCGACGACGACCTCCTCCCGACCGCCGAGCGGGCCGCCCTCGCGGCGACCATCGTCGGCTCCCTGCCCGACGGCCGCGGCCGGGCCGACATCGCCGAGCTCGGGGCCTGGGTGCTCCTCGCCTCGATCGGGGCGGACAGCTCGCAGCTCGCCATGCTCTCGCCGGCCGCGGCGACGCTGCTCGAGCGGGGCGACGAGGTGCAGCGGCGGACGGTCGAGGCCTACCTCGACGTGCGCGGCAGTGTGCGGGAGGCGTGCGGGCTCCTCCACATCCACCGCACCACGCTCTACTACCGCCTCGACAACCTGCCCGAGGCGGTCCGGGAGGCGCTCGACGACGGCCTCGCCCGCAGCACGCTGCACCTCTGCCTCAAGCTGATGAAGTTCCGCGACGGGCTCGAGCGGCGGCGGGCCTCGTGACCGTGCCCGGGGACCTCCCGCAGGTCCGCCTCTACGGGCGGCGCGAGAGCCGCGACGCGTGGGAGATCCGCGACCTCCTCTCGCGCAGCGTCGTCTCGTTCTCGTGGACGCCGATCGACACGGACGAGCAGTGCCTCGCCGTCGCCGGGCACCCGCTCGCCACCGCGTCGCTCCCCCTCGTGGTGTTCCCGGACGGCAGCCGCGCCTCCGATCCGACGCTCGCCGAGGTCGCGGCCCGGCTCGGCTGGGTCGGCTCGCCGCGGCTCGCGGAGTACGACCTGTCCATCTACGGAGCCGGTCCGGCCGGGCTCTCGGCCGCCGTGTACGCCGCCTCGGAGGGGCTGAAGGTCGTGGTCCTCGAGCGCTCGGCCATCGGCGGGCAGGCCGGCTCGAGCAGCCTGATCGAGAACTACCTCGGCTTCCCGCACGGGATCGCGGGAGCCGATCTGGCCGAGCGCGCGCGGCAGCAGGCCGTCTCGTTCGGCGCCGAGCTGCTGCGGATGCGCGAGGGGATCCGCGGGCGCTTCGCCGACGACCGGATCCACGCGCTGCTCGCCGACGGGACGACCGTCGTCGCCCGCACCAACATCTGCGCCACGGGCATCCAGTGGCGCCGGCTCGGCCTCGAGCGCGAGGACGAGCTGCTCGGCGTCGGCCTCTACTACGGCGCCGGCACGAGCGAGGCGCCGCTCTGCGAGGGCGAGGACGTCGTGGTCGTCGGAGGCGGCAACTCGGCCGGGCAGGCCGTGATGAACCTCTCGGCGCACGCGCGGCACGTGACCATGCTGGTCCGCGGCCCGGATCTGGCCGACAGCCTCTCCTCCTACCTCGCGGAGCGCGTCGTCCGGCAGCCGAACGTGACGATCCTGCTCGACTCCCGCGTCACCCGCCTGCACGGCGCCGACGCCCTCGAGTCGATCGAGGTCGAGAACTCGGCGACCGGCGCGCACGGGGCGCTGGCCACCTCCCACCTCTTCGTCTGCATCGGGGGCGAGCCGGACACGACGTGGGCGGCGGAGACCGCGATCGTCCGCGACTCCGGCGACTACCTCGTGACCGGACCGGATCTCGCCGGTGAGCACGCGGCTCGCGACTGGCCGCTCGAGCGGGCGCCGTTCTACCTCGAGACCAGCGTCCCCGGCTCCTTCGCCGCGGGGGACGTGCGCCGCAGCTCGGTCAAGCGCGTCGCCTCCGCCGTCGGCGAGGGCGCGATGGCCGTCACCTTCGCCCACCGCCACCTGCAGGAGACCTCGTGAGCCGCCGACTGCCGACGGTGCGCCACGGCGTCGGCTTCTGGATCGTCGCCGCGACCTTCCTGCTCGTGATGGCGTACTCGACGGTGCCGACACCCCTCTACCCGCTCTACCAGCAGCTCGACGGCTTCCCGCCGTTCGTGATCACCGTCGTCTTCGCCGCCTACGCGGTCGGAGTGATCGTGAGCCTGTACCTCGCCGGTCACGTCAGCGACTGGCTCGGCCGCCGCCGAGTGCTGCTGATCGCGGTGCTCGTCTCGGCGATCTCGGCCGTGCTCTTCTCGCTGACGACGGAGGTGCCGGGGCTGATCGTCGCCCGCTTCGTCAACGGCGTCAGCATCGGGATGCTCACCGCCACCGCCACCGCGCACCTCGGCGAGCTGCGCGCCCGCGCCCGGCCGGACGAGAACACGATCGTCGCCGCGTCGATCTCGGGCGCGGTGAACCTCGGCGGACTCTCGCTGGGCCCGCTGCTCGGAGGGGTCTTCGCCGAGTTCCTGCCCGATCCGCTCCTCCTGCCGCACCAGGTGTTCCTGGTCGCGCTGCTCGTGGCGGGCCTGGCGCTGCTCCTCGTGCCCGAGACGGTCGACGTGCCGGAGACGGCGCCCCCCTACCGGCCGCAGCGGCTCTCGGTGCCGGCGGACGCGCGCCGGGCGTTCCTGCTCGCGGCGTTCGGAGCGTTCTCGGCCTTCTCCGTCCTCGGCCTCTTCACCTCGCTCGCACCGACGTTCCTGGTGCAGACCTTCCAGGTGCGCGACCACCTGCTGGCCGGCGCGACGTCCTTCGCCGTGTTCGCCTCCGCGGCCCTCGGCCAGCTGCTGCTCGTGAAGGTGGGGACGCGCCTGCAGCTCTCGATCGCGGTGGCGGGCTGCGCGGTCGGGCTGGCGGCGGTCGCGGCCGGAGCGATCGCTCCGCAGCTGGGAGTGTTCCTCGCCGGGGCCGTCGTCTCGGGCTTCGGGGTGGGGCTGCTCTTCAAGGGCTCGATCGGCACGGCGGTCGCCCTCGCGGATCCCGCCCGCCGGGGCGAGACCCTGGCGGTGGTGTTCCTGGTCGCGTACACGGGGCTCGCGGTGCCCGCACTGGCGGCGGGAGCGGCGCTCAACCTCGTCGCCGCGACGACGGTGCTGACGGTGTTCGCGGCGCTCGTGCTGGCGGCGACCGCGACGGCCGGCGTGCTGCTGCGCGCCCGCAGCGCGGCGGCCGGGCGGTGAGCGGCGGAGCGGGGCGACGCTGCGGGGTGCGAGCCGGCGGCCGTCCGGGTGCCGGCCGCGTGCACTTCGGACGGCCGCCCGCCGCGTCAGAAGTCCTCGCGCCGCTCCTGCTCGGCCTCGGCGGCCGGCTCGAGCGCGGCGAGATCCCCGAGCGCGAGTCGCAGCTGGCGCAGCAGCCACTCCTCGGTCAGCGCACCCGCGTCGAGCGCGTCCAGCCGGCGGAGGCGCTCGGCTGCCGACCCGGTGAGGTCGGCGGGCGTCCCCGCGCTCATGCGCCGTACCCCGCTCCGCGGAGCAGGCGGCGCAGGTCGACGAGCTGCTGCTCGTCCACGTCCTTGTGGTGCGGCCGGTGGAGGGTCTCGGTGGTCGAGCCGACCGTCACCGAGAAGGCGCCGTCGTGCTTCTCGTGGACGGTGCCGACGGCCTCGAGCAGCGTCAGCACGTCCGCCCAGAGGACGTTGTGGCTCGGCGAGTCCTCGAGCAGCCGCTCGAGGGTGTCTCGCTGGTTCGAGTGGAGGTGGCGGGTGTCGGTCATGAACGGCCCTTCGGTGTCTGCGCACGCGCCCCGGTGGCGGTGCTCGGCGTCGCGTCCGACGGTAGGCGCGCGGGTGGAGCCGGTGCGCGAGTCGGATGACTCGAAGAGCGGACGCCGCGGGGCGGCCCCGCGAGAGGTGCGGTCCCCGCGAGAGGTGCGGCCGTGAATCCGGAGCCGGGCGACCGCCTCGACGAGGAGGACCCTCCCCGCACGCCCGCGCTGCCCGAGGCCGCCGTCTCCGCCGCGTCGCTCCCGGACCGGCCGGCCGCGTTCCTCAACGCCCTCCTGACCGAGCACTTCGTCCTGGAGTCGGCGCGCGGCATCACCGTGACGGAGTCGAGCAGCCGCGCCTCGCTCTACCTGACGATGCTCTCCAGCTCGCTCGTGGCCTTCGGCTTCCTCGCCCCGACCCGGTACGCGATGGGGTTCCTCGCGGTGATCATCCCGGTCGTCGTGCTGCTGGGGGTGTTCACCTACGAGCGGCTGGTGCAGACCTCGATGGAGGACATCGCCGCGCTGACGGCCATCCAGCGCATCCGCCGCTACTACGGGACCCTGCTGCCGGGAGCGGGCGCCTACTTCGCGGTGCCGCGCGGCCGCCACGCGCCGAACGAGCTGCTCGAGATCGGCCGGCGGCAGAGCTGGCGGGGCATCTTCTTCACGATGTCCTCGGCGATCGCGGTGGTCAACTCGATCGTGGCGGGCGCCGGAGTCGCGCTCGCGCTGACGCAGAGCGGCGCGGACGAGGTCTCCGCGATCGCGTGCGGGATGGCGGCCGCGGTCGTCCTCGCGGTGCTGCACGGGGTGTACCAGTTCCACCGCTACCGGCAGATGCGGCTGCGGATCGCCGAGGCGGAGGCGCTGGACGGGGTCGAGAGGGGGTGACGG
>NZ_PSWH01000005.1:0-132356 GCF_002932105.1 Rathayibacter sp. AY1C1
CGTTCGACTTGCATGTGTTAAGCACGCCGCCAGCGTTCGTCCTGAGCCAGGATCAAACTCTCCGTAAAAAAATTACGACCCCCAACCCCGAAGAGAAGGGGAGTCAAGTTTGACCTCTAGCAAATAAGACATCTCTCCGACCCGAAAGCCGGAAGCTGACATCAATTTCCAAAGGAATCCCAACCCGATCCGAAGATCAAGGCCGGGGTATAAAATTGGCATTGAACATAGTGCACGCTGTTGAGTTCTCAAGAATCGGACACATTCCGCCTCCACACCAGAACGGTGCTTCACAACGAAAGTGATCGAAGAATTTGTTGCTTGCGTCATACGCGTCTTCTCGGTAGACTAGGAGAAGTTTCTTTCTCCCTGTCGCCGTGGCAACTTGTATAACTTAGCACATCCGCAGGCCGTGTCAAATCCGGCTTCTTCGCGATGCCGTCACGCTCATAGGCGCTCCGACGTTGCTCGGTTCAGGACCTGAGTCCTGCGCCGGGCGGCGAAGTTGCTGGATCCGAGGAATCCTGCGAAGGCTTTACATCCGTGCGGCAGACCTGCTCCGAAAAGCTGTCTTGCCGAGTGGATGGTCCCGATTGAGGCCGGGACGTAGGAGCTGCTGCTCTTTCCGTTTCCCTGCGGCCTTTGTGGCGACTCGGAATAAGTTACGCAGCGATCGCGGTGCTGTCAAACGACGGGCCGAAATCGCACATCCCGGGCGTGTCGGGATCGGGGGTCCTCCCCGTCGGCGCCCGGTTCCGCGGGCGGATCCGGGGTCCGAGCCGGCTGCATCGGACCGAGGCGGGCACCCGCGCGCGGGATCCGACTCCGCCGAGTGGAAGGACCCTTCCTGGAAACGACGAGGAGCGCGCGGCCCGGATCGCTCCGGTACCGCGCGCTCCTCGAGGGGATGCCGGGACTACGCCCCGATGCCGACCGCCTCGGGGGAGACGTCCGCACCGGGAGCCGAGGGCTCGAGCGCCTCGGCGACGCGCTGCGAGAGCGACGAGTCGACGTTCGCCCAGTACTGGAGCACGCGCTGCCGCAGCTCCGGACGGGTGACCTTCGACACGTGGCCGGCGATGTTCGCGACCAGGCGGGCGCGCGCGTCGTCGTCGAGGACCTCGCGGTAGAGCGTCCCCGCCTGACCGAAGTCGTCGTCCTCCGGGTGGAGGGTCGCCGCGGCGCGCGTCAGCTCGCCGTCAGTCTCCCATCCGGCCGACTCCGCCGCCCGGGCGGGATCGGCGTGGGCGCCGCCCATCGTGTTCGGCGCGTAGACGGGCACCTCGGACTTCTGGAAGTCGAACCGCATGGGGCCGTCCTTCGAGTACGAGTGCACCGGCGACTTCGGCGCGTTCACCGGCAGCTGCGCGTGGTTGGTCCCCACGCGGTAGCGGTGCGCGTCGGCGTAGCTGAAGATGCGCGCGAGGAGCATCTTGTCGGGGCTGGCCGCGATCCCGGGCACGAAGTTCGAGGGGGCGAACGCCGCCTGCTCGATCTGCGCGAAGTAGTTCTCGGGGTTCCGGTCGAGCGTCATGGTGCCGACCTCGATCAGCGGGTAGTCGGCGTGGGGCCAGACCTTGGTGAGGTCGAACGGGTTGAACCGGTAGCTCTTCGCGTCCTCGTACGGCATGACCTGCACGGACAGCGTCCACGAGGGGAAGTCGCCGCGGTCGATGGCGGAGGACAGGTCGCGGATGTGGAAGTCCGCGTCCTCACCGGCGATCTGGTCGGCCTGCTCCTGGCTCAGGATCTCGACGCCCTGATCGGTCTTGAAGTGGTACTTGACCCAGAAGCGCTCGCCGGCGGCGTTGATCCACTGGTAGGTGTGCGAGCCGAAGCCGTCCATGTGCCGCCACGAGGAGGGGAGGCCGCGGTCGCCCATGAGCCACGTGACCTGGTGGGCCGACTCGGGCGAGAGGGTCCAGAAGTCCCACTGCATGTCGTGGTCGCGCAGGTGGCTGCCGGGCAGGCGCTTCTGCGAGCGGATGAAGTCGGGGAACTTGATGCCGTCGCGGATGAAGAAGACGGGGGTGTTGTTGCCGACGAGGTCGTAGTTGCCCTCGCTCGTGTAGAACTTCAGCGCGAAGCCGCGGGGGTCGCGCCAGGTGTCGGGCGAGCCCTGCTCGCCGGCGACAGTGGAGAACCGCGCGAGCATCTCGGTCTCGACTCCGGGCTGGAAGAGCGCGGCACGCGTGTAGGCGCTGACGTCGGCGGTGGTGGTGAAGCGTCCGAAGGCTCCGCCGCCCTTGGCGTGGACGACCCGCTCCGGGATGCGCTCGCGGTTGAACTGGGCCAGCTTCTCGACGAGGTAGTGGTCGTGGAGCGCGAGGGGTCCGTCGGCTCCGACGCTCAGCGAGTGGTCGTCACTCGCGACCGGTGCTCCGGAGTTCGTGGTGGTGAATCGTTCCTCGGTCATGTTCCTCCTGTCGGCGAGGGGCACGGAGCCCGCCGCTGCGGTGTAGCGGATGTCGGTCAGTGGGCCAGGGCCAGGCAGTCGGGGCAGGTGCCCCAGAACGTGACGTCGGCGGTGTCCACGGCGAAGCCGCTCGCGGTCTGCGGATGCAGGCACGGCGCCTCCCCGACGACGCAGTCGACGTCGGCCACGGCCCCGCAGCGCCGGCACACCACGTGGTGGTGGTTGTCGCCGACCCGCAGCTCGAACCGGCGGGGGTGGCCCTCCGGCTCGATGCGGCGGACGATCCCGGCGTCGGTGAACGCCGAGAGCACTCCGTAGACGGCCTGCGCCGAGGCCTCGGGGAGGCCCTCGCGCACTCGGGCCAGGACCGCGTCGACCCCGGAGTGCGGGTGCTCCTCGAGAGCGAGGAGCACCGCGCGCCGGGTGGCGGTGACCTTGAGCCCGGAGGCTCGGAGCCGCTCGTCCACTGTCGTCATGCCGAGGACACTACCCGAGTTGTCTTGAGCGGATCAAAACAACGGGCGGCGTGGCGCGCTCGTCCGGGTGAACGGCCGGGAACGCTCCGGCGGCCACGCGGAGGCTCCGATCAGGCGACCGGACCCTCGACCAGCACGACCTGGGCGGAGCGGGCGGCGCCCGCGGAGTCGGTCCACGAGATCGTCACCGACTCCCCGGGCTCGCGCTGCGCGAGCGAGGCGGACAGCTGGTCGGCCGAGGCGACGGCGACCCCGTCGACCGCGGTGACGACGTCCCCCGCCTCGAGGCCCGCCTGCGCGGCCGGCCCGCCCTCGACGACTCCGCCGATCACGGCGCCGGACGCGGTGGTCGCGAGCGCGCGCGAAGTCGGCGACGCGGTGCCGGAGGAGAGGGAGACGCCGAGGAAGGCCGGGTAGCCGATCTCGACGGTGGCCGTGTCGGCGCCCGCCTCGATGGTGGCGACGATGTCCAGGGCCTTCGAGATCGGGATCGCGAAGCCGGTGATGTCGGCCGTCCCGCTGGAGGCGGCGGTGTCCATCCCCACGACGCGGCCGGCGGAGTCGACGAGCGGGCCGCCAGAGTCGCCGGAGACGATGTCGGCGTCGGTCTGGATCAGCCCGGTCAGCGTCTCGGCGGAGATCCCCGACTCGGAGCGGGTGGTGATCTGCTGATCGAGACCCGTGACCGTGCCGGTGGCGGCGACCAGGTCGCCCGTCCCTCCCGCGTTGCCGACGGCGGTCACGGTGTCGCCCACAGCGACCCCGTCCGTGTCGAGCGAGGCGGGGGTGAGGCCGGAGGCGTCCTCCAGCTGCAGGACGGCGACGTCGTTCGTCGCGTCGGTGCCGACGACGCGGGCGGTGTAGCTGCGGCCCGTCGACTCCACCGTGACCGAGATCGCGGTGGCGCCCTCGACGACGTGGTTGTTGGTGAGGATCATGCCGTCGGAGGTGAGGATCATGCCGGTGCCGGCCGAGCGGGCGCCCTGGTAGGTGAGCTCGGAGGTGATCGTGACGACGCCGGCGGTCTGCGCGGTGCTCGCGGCCACGGCGTCGGTCGCGCCGGTGGCCGGCTCGGAGGCGGAGGAGCTGCCCTGCATCGAGCCGTACGGGGAGGAGCCGCCCTGCGTCGATCCGCCCTGCGTCGATCCGCCCCAGGAGGGGACGATCACGTACCCGCCGCCGAAGGATCCGCGCGAGCCGCCGGGGTAGGCGATCGTGGCGGCGCCGACCGAGGCCGAGGAGGCCGCCTCGGTGCGGCCGGCGGTGGCGACTCCGCCTGCTGTCACTCCGATCAGCACGGCGAGGCCGAGGCCGCCGGCGATCAGCGCCCGACGACGACGACGGCGGTCGTCCGCGCGCAGCGCGCGCACCTCGTCGGCGCCCGTCGCCTCGGTGGTGGCGGGCTGGTCGGTGAGCTCTCGCTCGTCGGATTCGTGTCGCTCGTTCATGGTGTCGTCCTCGTGCCGGGGCCGCCCCTGACGGCGACCGGTTCCCATTCCACGCCCGGCCTCCCCGCGCCGCCTGGACGCTGCTTATGCGGTTCCTATGACCGCTCGACTCCTCAAATAGTTGTAGCTTCAACCAAAAGCGGGTAGCGTCTCCGCCGTGACCACCTCCTCCCCCGACCTGCTCGCTCCCGACACCGCGATGGGCGCGGTGACCCTCCGCGTCGCCGACCTCGACGGGATGATCGCCTACTACCGCGACGCCGTGACGCTCGAGCTGCTCTCGCACGACGGACCGGTCGCGGTGCTCGGCCGCGGCGGATTGCCGGCCGTGATCCTCCAGCACGCGCCCGAGCTGGTGCACGCCTCGCCGCGCAGCGCCGGCCTCTTCCACACGGCGATCCTCTTCGAATCGGAGGCGGCGCTCGCCGCGGCCGTGTACAGCGTCGCGAGCCGGCACCCCGGCTCGTTCACCGGCAGCTCCGACCACCTGGTCAGCAAGGCCTTCTACTTCGACGACCCCGAGCACAACGGCGTCGAGCTCTACTGGGACCGCGACCGCACGCAGTGGTCGTGGACGCACGGGCGGATCGAGATGAGCACGCTCTTCCTCGACCCGAACGCGTTCCTGCAGGAGCACCTCACCGAGGAGTCGATCGCGCAGCCGCGCCTCGGCGGCGCCTCCGTCGGCCACGTGCACCTGAGCGTGGGCGACGTCGCCACCGCGAAGGAGTTCTACGTCGACCGGCTCGGCTTCGAGACGACGATCGCGTACGGCGGGCAGGCGCTCTTCGTCTCGGCGGGCGGCTACCACCACCACATGGCGATGAACACCTGGAACTCGGCGGGCGCCGGACGCCGGCAGCAGGCCCTCGGCCTCGGACAGGTGGAGATCGTGGTGCCCGGCGCCGACGATCTCGGCGCGCTCGGCGAGCGGCTGGCCCGCTCCGGAGTCGCCACCCGCGACGACGGCCGCACCCTCGCCTTCGAGGACCCCTGGGCGAACGCGATCCGCGTCACGACCTCCTGAGCGCCGCCGATCGCGGGGACCCCCGCGGGTACGATGGTCGCGCGGAAGACCGCACTCCCCCGAGACTCCGGAGAACACGGTGCCCACGATCGTCGTTGAAGTCATGCCCAAGGCCGAGCTGCTCGACCCGCAGGGGAAGGCCGTCGCCGGCGCGCTCGCGCGACTGGGCCACTCCGCCCTCCACGGCGTGCGGGTGGGCAAGCGCTTCGAGATCACCGTCGACGAGGTGACCGACGAGGTGCGCGCCTCGGTGCAGCGCATCGCCGACGAGATGCTCTCGAACTCGGTGATCGAGGACGTCGTCGGGATCCACTACCCGGCGGAGGCCGCCCGATGAGGATCGGCGTCATCACCTTCCCCGGCTCGCTCGACGACCGCGACGCCCAGCGCGCCGTCCGGTTCGCGGGTGCGGAGCCGGTCGCGCTGTGGCACGGCGACCACGACCTCGACGGCGTCGACGCGATCGTCCTGCCGGGGGGCTTCTCCTACGGCGACTACCTGCGCTGCGGCGCCATCGCCTCCCACTCCCCGATCATGCGCGAGGTCGTCGACGCGGCGAACGCCGGGACCCCGGTCCTCGGCATCTGCAACGGCTTCCAGATGCTCACCGAGGCGCACCTGCTGCCCGGCGGCCTGATCGCGAACGACATCGGATCCTTCGTCTGCCGCGACCAGCGCCTGATGGTCGCGAGCACCGAGACCGCCTGGACGAACGGCTTCGAGCCCGGCCAGGAGATCACGATCCCGCTGAAGAACGGCGAGGGCGGCTACATCGCCTCGGCCGACACGCTGCTCGAGCTCGAGGCGGAGGGACGCGTCGTCGTCCGCTACCTCGGCCACAACCCGAACGGCTCCATGAACGACATCGCCGGCATCAGCAACCGCCGCGGCAACGTGGTGGGGCTCATGCCGCACCCGGAGCACGCCGTCGAGGAGGGCTTCGGGCCCGACACGGCCGCCGCGATGCGCTCGGGCGTCGACGGGCTGACCTTCTTCACGTCGGCGCTGAAGTCGCTGCTCGCCTCCGCCTGACGCATCCGATCCGGCCGGCTCCGCCCGCCCGCGACGCACGAGACCCCCGGTTCCCGCCGGGGGTCTCGTGCGTGATGGGCGATGTTCGCGGCGCCGCTCAGGGCCCGGTCAGGACCTCGGGCTCGGGGGTCATCGAGATGGTGGGGATCGAGGCGGTGATCACGGTGCCGTCGGAACGGCGGGTGCCCTCGATGTCGGACGTGGTCGGCGCTCCGTGCAGGCGGCGGCCCTGGTGCGTGAGCGGGACGCGCACGGGGCTGCCGGCGGCGACGTGCACGCGCTCGTCGCGGACGGTGATCGCGGCGGAGTCGCCGGTCTCGACCGTCAGCAGGACCTCGGTCTGCGTCACCTCGACGCGCACGCGCGTGCCGTGGAGGGTGATGCGGAAGGCGAGGCGGTCCCAGTCGTCGGGCAGGCGCGGATCGAGCGTGATCCGGCCGCCGTGGTCGCGCATCCCGCCGAAGCCGTAGACGAGGGCGCTCCAGACGCCGCCCGTCGAGGCGACGTGGATGCCGTCCGCGGTGTTGCGGTGCAGGTCGGCGAGGTCGACGAACAGCGCGGACAGGAAGTAGTGGCGGGCCAGGTCGCTGTAGCCGACCTCGGCGGCGATGATCGACTGCACGACGGCCGAGAGGGTCGAGTCGCCGGTGGTCAGCGCGTCGTAGTACTCGAAGTCGGCGCGCTTCTGCTCGGCGGTGAACTCGTTGCCCTGCAGCAGCAGCGCGAGCACGACGTCGGCCTGCTTGAGCACCTGGAAGCGGTAGATCACCAGCGGGTGGAAGTGCAGCAGCAGCGGGCGCTTGCTCGCGGGGGTGTTCTCGAGGTCCCACAGCTCCTTCTCGAGGAAGGCCGCGTCCTGCGGGTGGATGCCCGCCCGCGCGTCGAAGGGGATGTGCATCTTCTCGGCGGCGCGCGCCCACTCGAGCACCTCGCCCTCGTCGAGAGCGAGGCGGTCGGCCATCCGCTCGTACGCGGCGGGCTCGACGGCCTTCAGCAGCTCGACGGCGCGGGCGGCCGAGCGGAGGTTCGCCCGGGCCATGACGTTCGTGTACAGGTTGTCGTTGACGACGGTCGTGTACTCGTCCGGCCCCGTCACTCCGTGGATGTGGAAGTGGTCGTCGCCGTTGCTGCGCCAGAAGCCCAGATCGGCCCACATCCGCGCGGTCTCGACGAGGATGTCGATCGCTCCGCGGGCGAGGAAGTCGTCGTCGCCCGTGGCACCCACGTACTGCATGAGCGCGTAGGAGATGTCGGCGTCGATGTGGTACTGAGCGGTGCCGGCGGCGTAGTACGCCGACGACTCCTGCCCGTTGATGGTGCGCCAGGGGAAGAGCGCGCCGCGCTGGTTGAGCTCGGAGGCGCGCGCCCGGGCGGCCTCGAGCATGTTCTGCCGGAAGCGCAGGGCGTTCCGGGCGACGAGGGGCGCCGTGTAGCTGAGGAACGGGAGGACGTAGACCTCGGTGTCCCAGAAGTAGTGGCCGCCGTAGCCGGAGCCCGAGACGCCCTTGGCCGCGACTCCGCCGCCGTCGGTGCGGGCGGTGGACTGGGCGAGCTGGAAGAGGTTCCAGCGGGTGGCCTGCTGGATCGCGGGCTGGCCGTCCAGCTGCACGTCGGAGCGGGTCCAGAAGTCGTCCAGCCACTCGCGCTGCTTGACGAACTGCTCCTCGACCGGCGTCTCGCGGGCGCGGTCGAGCGTGCGGTCGCAGCGGTCGGCGAGCTCGCGCACGGGCACGCCGCGGGAGGTGTGGTAGGTCAGCGTCTTGACCAGGCGGACCGGCCGGCCGGCCTTGGCCTTCACGCGGTAGACGTGCTTGGCGAGGTCATCGTCGATCTGGGAGGTCTGGTCCCACTCGTTCTCGGTCTCGAGCTGGTGCTCGGCGCCGCAGGCGACGGTCATCTGGGAGTTGGTGGTCCGGTAGCCGAGGAGGTAGCGGGTGCCGCTGACGCGCTTGAGGCGCGGCTGGAGCACGCGGTCCTCGAACGACTCCGCCTTGCGCGGGTCGAAGCCGGCCCCCTCGCTGCCGGAGGGGGCGTGGTACTCGTCGACGCCGTCCTGGCGGTTGAGGATCTGGCTCGAGATCAGCACGGACGCGTCGTGGTCGAGCATCTCGACCTCGTAGTCGAGGATCGCGAGGTGCCGGTCGGTGAACGAGACCAGGCGGCGCGAGCGGATCAGGACGCGCTTGCCGGAGGGAGTGCGCCACTCCAGCTCGCGGGTGAGCACGCCGTTCGCGAAGTCGAGGCGGCGCGAGTAGGCGAGGACGTCGGCCTCGCTCAGCACGAAGGGCTCGTCGTCGACGTAGAGGCGGATGATCTTGGCGTCCGGCACGTTGACGATGGTCTGGCCGACGCGGGCGAAGCCGAACGCCTCCTCCGCGTGGCGGATGGGCCAGGTCTCGTGGAACCCGTTGATGAAGGTGCCGTAGGCGTAGCCGTCGCGCCCCTCCTCCACGTTGCCGCGGAGGCCGAGGTAGCCGTTGCCGGTGGCGAAGAGCGTCTCGGTGCGGCCCTGCAGCTCGGAGGCGAACTCGGTCTCGACGAGGGCCCACTCGTCGATCGGGAAGCGGTTCCGGTCGAGCGGGTCGGAGGTGATGGGGTTCATGCGGCGTCCTCGGGGGCGGGAGCGGTGGGGAGGAAGGGGAGCAGCTCGGCCAGGTCGTCCACGACCAGGTCGGCGCCGTGCTCGAGCAGGGTGTCGGCCCCGACTCCGCGGTCGACGCCGACGACGAGGCCGAAGCCGCCCGCGCAGCCTGCCGCGACTCCGGAGTGCGCGTCCTCGAGGACGGCGCACTCGGCGGCCGGGAGGCCGAGGAGCTCGGCCGCGTAGAGGTAGGTGTCGGGCGCGGGCTTGCCGGCGATCGAGCGCTCGGCGGCGAGGAGCCCGTCCACGACGACCTCGAAGCGGTCGCGGAGGCCGGCCGCCTCGAGCACCGGCACGCCGTTGCGGGAGGAGGTGACGACGGCGACCTGCACGCCCGCGGCGATCGCGGCGTCGACGAAGCGGAGCGAGCCCGGGTAGGGAGCGACGCCGGTCTCGGCGAGGGTGCGGTTGAAGGCGTCGTTCTTGCGGTTGCCGAGCCCGCAGACGGTCTCGAGCGACGGGTCGTCCTCGGGCGCGCCCTCGGGGAGGGTGATGCCGCGCGAGGCGAGGAGCGCCCGGACGCCGTCGTACCGCGGGCGTCCGTCGATGTACCGGAAGTAGTCGGCGTCGGTGTAGCCCTCGGCGATCCCGCGCGAGGAGAGGTACTCCGTGAACAGCCGCGACCAGGCCTGCATGTGGACGTCGGCGGTCGGCGTGAGCACGCCGTCGAGGTCGAACAGGAGCGCGCGGACGCCGCGGAGGGCGGAGGCGTCGGGGCGCGTCGGGGATGCAGTCACGGCGGGGAGGACCTCTGATCGGGGGCAGGCGTTCGGCGGTTCCGCCGATGACGGTCGTCCGCCGCGGACTGCAGGTATCGTATACGCCCCCCGGCCGCCGTGTGGAACCGTTTACACGTCCGTCATCTGCGCGCCGCCGGGGGCGTCGATCCGCTCGGGGGCGAGGCGGTGCCGCCCGAGGGGGAGCATCAGCGGAGTGCCCGAGGTCGGGTCGGTGATGATGCGGCTGTCGAGGCCGAACACGGCGAGCACCGTCTCCTCGGTGAGCACCGCGGCCGGGGTGCCGGAGGCGTGCACCGCGCCGTGCGCGATGGCCACGAGGTGGTCGGCGTAGCGGGCGGCCATGTTGAGGTCGTGCAGCACCATCACCACCGTCGTCCCGCGGGTGCGGTTGAGGTCGACGAGCAGGTCGAGCACCTCGATCTGGTGACTGACGTCGAGGAAGGTGGTCGGCTCGTCCAGCAGCAGCACGTCGGTCTCCTGCGCGAGGGCCATCGCGATCCAGACGCGCTGGCGCTGCCCGCCGCTGAGCTCGTCGACGGAACGGTCGGCCAGGGCGGCGGTGTCGGTCGCGTCGAGCGCGGTCGCGACGGCCTCGTCGTCGTGGGCGCTCCAACGGCTCAGCATCCCCTGGTGCGGATGGCGGCCGCGGCCGACGAGATCCGCGACGGTGATGCCCTCCGGGGCGATCGGCGACTGCGGGAGGAGGCCGAGCGTGCGGGCGAGCTGCTTCGCCGGCGTCCGGTGCACGGCCCTGCCGTCGAGCAGCACGGCGCCGGAGCGAGGCGCGAGCAGGCGCGACATCGAGCGCAGGAGCGTCGACTTGCCGCAGGCGTTCGCTCCGACGATCGCGGTGATGCGGCCGGGCGGGACGACGAGGTCGAGGCCGTCGACGACCGTCCGGTCGCCGTAGCCGAGGGTGACCCCCTCGGCCGTCAGGGTGTGCGCGGTGGTCACAATGAGCCTCCCGCTCTGTTGCTGCGGACGATGAGGTAGACGAGGTACGGCGCCCCGAGGACGCCGGTGACCACTCCGACCGGATAGCGCAGGCCCAGCCCGAACTGCCCGACGAAGTCGGCGACGAGCACGAGCAGCGCGCCGACGAGGGCCGAGGGGATGAGGAGCGACGCGCCGGGCCCGATCAGGCGGGCGGCGATCGGGCCGGAGAGGAAGGCCACGAACGCGATCGGGCCGGCGGCGGCCGTCGCGAAGGCGATCAGCCCGACCGCGGCGACGATCACGACGAGGCGGGTGGCGTTCACGCGGATGCCGAGCGCGGAGGCGGTGTCGTCGCCGAGCTGCGTGGCGGAGAGGTCGCGCGAGCGCGAGAGCAGGACGGGGGTGAGGACGACGACCGCGGCGAGGACCGGCACGACCTCGCTCCAGCTCGCGCCGTTGAGGCTCCCGGTGAGCCAGCGGGACGCCTCCTGCAGGTCCCACGCCGCGGCCTGCGAGAGCACGTAGGCGGTGAGGGAGTCGAGCATCGCGGCGACCCCGATGCCGATCAGGATCAGCCGGGTGCCGGCGACTCCGCTGCGGTAGGACAGGGCGTAGACGAGCAGGGCGACCACGAGTCCCGCGACGATCGCGAGGGCCGAGACCTGCGCGGCCCCGAGCGAGAGCGTCACGATGGCGAAGGCCGCGGCGGCGCTCGCCCCGGCGCTGATCCCGATGATGTCGGGGCTGGCGAGCGGGTTGCGGAGCATGGTCTGGAAGCTCACTCCGCCGAGCCCGAAGCACAGGCCCACCAGGAGGGCGAGGACGGCGCGCGGGAGGCGGAGGCGCCCGACGGTGAAGCTCGCCCCGGGGACCTGCTCGCCGAGGATCACGCGCAGCACCTCTTCGGGCGAGTAGACGGTCTGGCCGACCAGCAGGGAGACGGCGAGGACGGCCGCGATCAGGACAGCGAGGACGGCGACGACGATCCGGCGGCGGGCCCCGCGGCGGCGGCGGCCGGCCGCGACGGCGCGGGCGGTGGCGGAGGGCGCCTCGAGCAGCGCGGTCACAGCTCGCGCACCTTCTGGCGGCGGACGATCGCGATGAACACCGGGGCGCCGACCAGCGCGGTGACGATGCCGACGTCGATCTCGCTCGGGCGTGCGACGACGCGGCCGACGATGTCCGCCGCGATCAGGAGCACGGCGCCGGTCACCGCCGAGAACGGCAGCAGCCAGCGGTGGTCGACGCCGACGAGGAGGCGGCAGGCGTGCGGGACGACCAGGCCGACGAAGCCGATGGGCCCCGTGACCGCGGTCGTCGCTCCGCAGAGCACGACCGCGCCCAGGGCGGCCCCGCCGCGCGCGAGGGCGACCCGCTCCCCCAGGCCCGCCGCGAGCTCGTCGCCGAGCGCGAGGGTGTTGAGGCTCTTGGCCGAGAGCACGCAGAGGACGAGGCCGGCCAGGAGGAAGGGGAGCACCTGCGCGATGCTCGCGGACGTGGCGCCGCCCACTCCGCCGATCTGCCAGGAGCGGATGCCGCCCGCGATGTCGGCGCGCGGCAGGACGATCGCGCTGATCACCGAGACCAGCGCGGCCGAGGTGGCGGCCCCGGCCAGGGCGAGCTTGAGCGGAGTCGCGCCGCCGCGCCCGAGCGACCCGACCGTGTAGACGAAGACCGCGGCGACCGCGGCCCCGCCGATCGCGACCCAGACGTAGGCGGCGGAGCTCGTCAGCCCGAAGAAGACGATGCCCGTCACGACCGCGAGCGAGGCTCCGGTGTTCACCCCGAGGATGCCGGGGTCGGCCAGCGGATTGCGGGTCACCCCCTGCATCAGCACGCCGGCGACGCCGAGGGCCGCGCCCGCGATCACGGCGAGCACGGTGCGCGGGATGCGCTTGGCGACCGCGGCCTGCGCGAACCCGTCCGTGGACCCGCCGAACGCGGCGACGACGTCGCTCCACGCCACCTCCCGCGACCCCACCAGCACCGACACCACGGCGGCGGCGAGCAGCACGGCCACGGCCGCGAGCAGCCAGAGGGCGCGCAGCCGCCTCGGGCGGCGCACGGCGGCGACGCCCGAGGCGGCGGGAGGAGCGGCGAGGGTCACGCGGGTCGGGTCCCGGCTCAGGCGGCCGGAGTGCTCTGCGCGGCCTTGGCGGCGGCCTCGTCGAGCAGGTCCAGGTAGTCGTCGAGGACCCACGAGATCGAGAGCGGCGTCGGGTTGGCGGCGGTGCCGAGCGGGGTGGAGGGCAGGCGCACGATGGCGTCGTCGGCGACCGCGGGGATCTGCGAGAGCAGCGGGTCGGCCTTGAGGGTGCTCACGAGCTCGTCGTCGCCGTAGGTGACGATCACGTCGACGTCGCTGAAGGCGTCGGCCTGCTCGGCGCTCTGCGTGAGCGAGAACTTGTCGGTCGCGGCGGAGGCGGTGGCGATGCTGCCCGGGGTGGCCATGCCGAGGTCCTCGAAGAACGCGGGGCGGGTGTCGTGCGAGGTGTAGAAGCTGACCTGGCTGAGGTCGGTCGGGTCGACGTGGGTGAGGAACATCGCCGAGGTGCCGGCCAGCTGCGGGTGCGCGGCGACCTTCTCCTCGATCTCGCCCTCGAGCTCGGTGATCAGGGCGGCGCCCTCGTCGGCCCTGCCCATCGCCTCGCTGTTCAGCGTGATCATGTCGCGCCAGGAGGTGCCCCAGGCGGTCTCGGGGTAGGCGACGACGGGGGCGATCTCGCTCAGGGTGTCGTAGTCCTCCTGCGTGAGGCCGGAGTAGGCGGCGAGGATGACGTCCGGGTCGGTGTCCGAGACGGCCTCGAAGTCGATGCCGTCGGTCTCATCGAAGAGGACGGGGGTCTCGGCGCCGAGCTCGTCGAGCTTCTCGCTCACCCAGGGGAGGAGCCCGTCGCCGTCGTCGTCGCCGAAGTTGGCGGCGGCCATGCCCACGGGGACCACTCCAAGCGCGAGCGGGACCTCGTGGTTGGCCCAGTTGACGGTCGCCACGCGCTCGGGCGCCGACTCGATGGTGGTGGTGCCGAGAGCGTGCTCGATCGTGATCGGCGTGAAGCCGCTGTCGGCGGCGGCGTCGTCTCCGGCGGCCGAGCCGCTGCAGCCGGCGAGGCCGATCGTCAGCGCGGTGGCGGCGAGCAGGGCGAGGGGCGTGGTGGCGCGGGGCATGGGTCCCTTTCGAGAGGCTGTGCGGGAGGCGGCGCAGGGTCCGAGTGGACCGGCACTAAGGACAGCCTAACCAAAGAATGTGTGTGCTCTCAGCCCCGATTCCTCGCCTCCCAAGGTCGGAGGCGCCCCGAGGTGCCGCTCGCGGAGCCCGGAGACGGCCCTGCCACGGCCGCGGACGTCAGGCCGTCGCGAGCCTCTCGACGGTGCGCAGGTTCCGGGTCGTGGTGCTCGAGCGGTAGGCGGAGCGGGCGAGGATCCGCGCGACCGGAGTGTCCGTCGAGGAGCCGCGCGGGCAGCGCCAGTAGAGGACACCGGCACCCCGGGCGACGAGCTCGACCGCCGGATCCGGCTCGCCGATCGCGGCCTGCGCGGCGTCGAGCGCCTCCTCGTCCGAGCCGAAGACGACGTACGGATGCGCCTCCTCGTCGATCCGCGGGAACGGGTAGGCGGCGAGCACCGCGGCGAGCGCCTCCTGCGTCACGAGCACGATCCAGGCGTCGTAGCCGAACCGCTCGGCGAGCGCCGCCTCGAGCGCGGGCTTCAGCTCGGCGGCCGGGCGGTCGGAGTCGAATGCCGCGTTGCCGCTCGCGAGGACCGTCCGCACCCGGTCCACGCCGTTCCCGGCGACCGTCTCGGCGAGCTCGGCGCTGCGGACGGTGCGGCCGTTGACGTTCACTCCGCGGAGGAGGGCGAGGAACCGGGTCATGCGGCCGACGGTAGCGTGACGGCATGGCGCGCGGAAGCGGACGACGACGACCCCGGCGGACCCTCGAGGAGGAGATCCTGCGGGCGAGCGGGCGCGGACCCGGGGCGAGGACGCGGGCGGAGACCGTCCCTCCCTCCGGACGCCGGCTGGTGGCGCCGCCCGCCTCGGGCACCCTTCTCCACGTCGACGTGGACGCGCTGGTGGCGCTCGCCGCGCGGGAGGACCTGCTGATCGCGCTGGAGCGGCGGATCGGCGAGCACGCGGTGGCCGCGACTCCGGTGCTCTCGTGGTGGTCGGCGACTCCGTCGGTCCCGGGCGAGGAGGAGGAGCGCCGGCTCGACGCGCTCGTGCTGCGGACGGTGGAGCTCGGGGCGGGGCCGGCCGAGGACGTGGACTCGCGGCTGCGGGAGCTGGCGCACGAGGGCGGTCTGGACGAGCTGGGCGCCGCGCTGGCGCTGCTCGCCCGGATCCCGGATCCGCCGGCGGCGTTCCAGGATCCGGACGGGTTCCTGCGCGTGACGGTCCCGGAGTCGCCGTTCGAGCGGCGGCTCGAGGTCCTCGCGGAGGCGCAGGGCCGGGCGGGCGAGCTGCTGGTGCTGCTGCGCGACTGCGCGTTCACCGCGACCCTGCCGCGGCGGCGCTCGGCGATCGCGGCGATGAGCGGGCGGATCCGGGCGGCCGCGGACTCGGGGCGCCTCGACTCCCGGCGGCTGGACGAGCTCGCGGAGGCGGTGGACGCGGCGCTCGAGAAGCGGTGGACCGTGCTCTGATCCGCCTACCCGAGTGACGCCGGGCGCACGCGTCTGGCTCGTGAGATTCTGCACTTCCCGGGAGCCGAAGTGCATGCTGCGAGTCGGAGGTGCGGCTACCCGCAGACTCAATCGACGAGAAGGGCAAACCCAGATTCAGGCCCTCCCGATGGCCACCCCGGACGGGGCCCTGCGGGCACAGCGATTCTCGGCTGAGAGAACCGATTGGGCGAAGCCAGACACACGCGGTCTCCCCCGCGCTTGTTCGACCCGCCGCTCCCGATACTGCCAGTCAAGCGGGCACTGCGGCGCGACTGGGGCGACCTTTCCCCAACGCGACCCACCGTTGAGGCCACCAAGCGGGTCGACGTGATGCACAGACGGCGCCGCGTCGAAGATCTGGCAATCGGGAAGGATGCGGCACTACAGAAGCAATAGACTTCGGTTTGCCTTCCGACACCATCGAAGCGCGCCGCGAGAATGCGAATAAGACGTGACGCTGTCGAGAGCTGCAGCGATCAGCAACGCCGCTTTTGGCCTCGCCACCTCACGCTCGCCCAATCTGCTAACAATGAACATGCTATTCGAAACAATGGCCCGAGCCCAAGCGCTTGGCGACAGGATCTCGTACCGACCACGCTGGACGCACCGCAACCAAGCCCTTCGCATTAGTCCGCCACTATATCCTCGCATTCAAAGCACGTTCACCATGACCGACTAATGCTTTCGCTTCCTTAGTCGCTTCGATGACCGACGAGCTGATGGTGGCACCGGAACCGTGAAGGGAGGTTGCAAATACCTCGCAGCTCGTCGGTCCATCTCTTCGCTTGCCTGGTAGGGATCACTGTTGTAATAAGTCCAGAGAATTGAACCGTCTCGATCGATCAGCACACCGATGCTCCGATCCGCCCCGACCTGATGCTTCTTGAGATCGAGATACTCTTTCGCATGCCGCGTGCATTCGGGCATCGTACGACTCAACGGTTTTGTGATAACCGCCGCAACCACTAGACCCCACGACTCGGGCGCAACGACTGCAGCGGAGTGACGCTGATCATCCCTCGCGGTTTGCTTCGCAACTTTCGCCGCTGCCGCCGCCAATTCCTTTTGAGCCTCGGAGGAAAGATTCAATAAATCAGCAGAGGACGAAAGCCACCCGTTTTTCTTTTGACTCTCAATATAGTCCGTGAGTTCTTGGATGAACGAATTTGTAGCGCGCGCCGGCTTCGCGACCTCGACGGAGCTAGAACCCTCGGAGAAGTACATCCAGGCGTCGAGCTCGTCGGTATAAGTATGGATGCGCCGCACCGCAGGCTCCCTCGCATAAGCCGCTTTAGCCGCAGCGCGAGCCGGGCCAAGCGAAGGGTAATTGTTCGCGATTCGCTCCGGATTGGGCGGAAAGTAAAGGCCGCCGTCGACGAAATACATCAGCAGATCTAACTCTTCGGGTGCTTCAAACCGAGTCGCCGATTCCGCATCAGTTCGACGTCGAAGGTAGAGTAAGAACTCAGCTGGTCGATTCAGGATGAGCGCTACAACGTGCAGATCGTGCAGGGAAACAATCCACGGATAATTTCCAGAGACAATCTTGGCCCGTACCAGATGGTCGAGTGCCACGCCTACCGAACCGACATCATCGAGGCATACAGCGACTGACAGTACCTCCCGGACTTGCCCGGTATCCAGCCAAGAACCGTCGACAAGCCAGAGCCCGCCGTTGGTAATCAACAGATCGCGAAGGCGATTAGCTTGACTGGTCGCGTCCCCAATTGTCTTGTCTAGATCACGTGTTAATTTCAGAACATTCCCACTTCGTGCGGGCTCCGAAATGCTTCCGGCTTTGACTTCAACGCATACCGCAACGTCTCCGACGAGAAAGAGCGCATCTGCCTCTGTCCTTTTTGACGATTTCGACAGCGATTTCACCGCTGCTCCCGATCCCAAGTCGGATGGTACCTGATTAGCGCCAGGCGCAAAATACTCGAGACTTGTAGCGGTTGCGCTGACTTGAAGCAAGCGCTCTAAGAGAGATATAGCCATCCGTTCTGCCGCTTTTCCCCGCTGGCGTTCGTAACGGTTCCAACTCTTCGACGCCTTAAGCGACTCCTCCACCGAAAAGCGAAAGTAATCGTTTCCGATGCCATGACCCAAAGAAATATAACGCTCGTTGCTATCGCGAAGAAGTGATGCTCTGGGGAAGGCGCCGCTGCCAGCGAGGACATCTTTCGCGGCGCTCACCGGATCCGCAGGCTCGAATGGTTCGCTGAATCTTGTCAGTATTGCTTTGATAGCGTCGCGTGGCAAGCCAGTTTCTTTCTCAAGCTCGTCGACGCCGAACGACGCTCTCTGCCCGGGGAAAATGCATAGATCGTCAAAGAACTGCAACTCGGGCGAACCAGGCGACGGCGACGGGCCGTCCCCCAGAATTGTAAAGTCGGCCTGCGCGGCAATCCTCGCAAGACCCGCGGCATACCGTGCCTGCTGAGCCGCTCGCACTTCCCGATATTGCTCGAAAGAAAACCCTAGCTGTGCCTGAAGGATTACTTGAATACTAGGGCTAGAAAATATCGCTCCGTCAATCTCGTCTCCGATATCGGCGTATCTCCGACCGCGAATCACAACATTGGTATTCTTAAAGATGGCAGCGAATTCCGACAAGGGGCCGTACGGAAGTGAACTTGCTACATTCAGGTCTGCAAAATGGGATAAACTGAAACACTCCCGTGCCAATTCGGCGACTTCTTGTGCGCTTGGCGGGAAGGGCTCCGTCGATTGATACCTATCCCCTCGCCTGCGACCGGATGCGGCGAGAATGGCCGCCACCAAATCGAGGACCGCAGGCAGACCATCCGCCTCGCTCTCTTTGAAGTGGTCAAGATTCCAAGGACGCTCATTCTGCCGCATAACTTCAATCACGTCGAAAGCGTCGTGGCCCCTGATCAGCGCAGAAATTTGGTTTACATTGTCCTGTATAATCTGCTCGTATCGCGAAACGTATTCGTCGAACGATTCATTCATCCGCAATCCGCGTAAAGTTCCTGACATCAGCGAGAACAGACTTTGAAGAGACGTACTGTCAGCGACGACTACTTCACGATACGGTCGCGTTGACTTACTTGGTGCTTTACGCTTCACCACACTCATCCTCCGTAATTCACTTTTTCTGACGAGACGGTACCAGAGCGTTCCTCGAATTCTATCGCGGAGGCCTCAATGCAACAGAAAAAATTCAGGGCCGGAGGAACTTCAGAATCGGTTTCGCCAAGCACTGCATGCGCGGAGGCCGGGCAGTCGACGGAGCGAGGAGACGGCCGTTCGAGTTGTCCACTCTCTCCTCGCGTTGCCTCTGCGCTCGGCCGACATCATCGGCGCCGGAACAAGCTCCCTACACTTGCCGGTATCCCGCTCAAGGATCCAGCCTTCTGGCTTCCGGCTCGAGAAGATTTTCTGTTCTCGCCCGCCGCCACCCCAGCCCCCGCGCACCCCGGGTGAATAGGCTGGACGGATGCCTCTCACCGGTCTCGACCTCCGCCGCTTCCCCGCCGCCCTGAACGACGAGGGCGGTCCCGATGCCGCCACCGCCGCGTGGGCCACCGCGATCAACGCGGGCTTCCACGAGAAGGAGTTCACGCCGGAGAAGCTGCGCGACTGGGCCGAGCACATGGTCGCCGACCAGCGCGTGCTCACCGCGGTCGTCGACTCCTCCGCCCCCGAGGGGCTCGACGGCGCGGGCGTGCCGGTCGGCACCTACGCGGCGTTCCCCGGGGCCCTGCAGGTCGGCGGCGGACGCGAGCTGCCGGCGCACCTGGTGTCGCAGGTGACCGTGCGGCCCACGCACCGGCGCCGCGGCATCCTGCGCGCGATGATCACCGAGGACCTGCGCCTGGCGAAGGAGGCCGGCACCCCGGTCGCCGCGCTCACGGCGAGCGAGGCCTCCATCTACCGCCGGTTCGGCTTCGGCCGCTCGGCCTTCACCCGCTCCATCCGCGTCGACACCGGGCCGCGCTTCGGCCTGCAGACCGAGCCCGCCGGCCGCGTCGAGGTGGTCGCGACGAGCTGGCTGCAGCCACGCATCCCCGCGGTGTTCGCCGCGTTCCAGGCGTCGACCCCCGGCTCGCTGACCCGCCAGTCGCGCTACGAGGCGAACTCCGTCGGCACCGCGTCCGGCGAGACCACGCCCGGCCTCGACGTCCGCTCGGCCGTCCACCTCGACGAGGAGGGGACGCTCGACGGCTTCGTGACCTACCGCGCGGTCGGGCCCGAGGACGACAAGACCCTCGAGATCGTCGACCTCGTCGCCCCCGGCGCCGACGCCTACCTCGCGCTCTGGGGCTACCTCGGCGCGGTCGACCTCGCCTCCGCAGTGACCTGGGACATGGCGCCGGTGGACGATCCGCTGACCTGGGCGCTCCGCGACGCGCGCGTGGTGCAGGTGAGCCACGTGGGCGACCTGATCTGGCTGCGGATCCTCGACGTCGCCGCCGCGTTCTCGGCCCGGCCGTGGACCGCTGACGGCTCGGTCGTGGTCGAGGTGGCCGACGGGCTCGGGCTCGCCGACGGCCGCTACCGCCTCACCGCCTCGGGCGGCTCCGCCACCGTGGAGCGCACCGGGGACGAGGCCGAGCTCGCGCTGGACGTGGCCGACCTGGGCTCGCTGCTGCTGGGCTCGGTGCGGCCGTCGATCCTGGCGAAGGCCGGGCTGGCGCGCGTCACGGGCGAGGCGGGGCGGATGGACCGCCTGTTCGCGCCGATCGCGACGCCGTACTGCATCTCGTTCTTCTAGGGGGCACCGCCCTCCCGGGGGCACCGCCCTCTCGGCGGCAGCGCGCGGCCGGCGGTGTCCGACTCCCGTGCCGCCGCCGCCCCCGCGCACCGCAGCCGCCGCGGACTGCCAGCCGCCTCCGGGCGTCCGCGCATCCCGCGTCGGTCATGCTGGAGGACCCGTCCCCGACACCGGCAGGAGTTCCGCGTGGGTGCATCCGTGATCGTCGACGTCATCGTCGTGCTGAGCCTCATCGGCGCGCTCGTCGACGGTCTGCGGCGCGGCCTGCTCCGGACCCTCGGCGGTCTCGCCGGGATCGTCGCGGGCGCGATCGGCGCCTCGTTCGCCGTGCCCGCCGTCTCGTCGTGGACGGCCGGCAGCGAGTGGCGCCTGCTCGCCGTGATCGGCACCGCCGTGCTGCTGCTGGGCGTCGGCTACGCGATCGGAGCGACGCTCGGCGCGGTCATCGGCCGCGGAGCCGACCGGGTGAAGCTCGGCCTGCTCGACCGGCTCGCGGGCGGCGTCGCCGGCGTCGCGATCTCCGGCCTGGTCTGGATCGCCGTCACCTCGGCCGTCTCCCTCCTCGGCGTCCCCCTCGTCACGACCTCGGTCGCCGGCTCGACGGTCATCCGCACGATCGACGACCTCACCCCCTCCCCCGTCCGCGCCTTCCTCGCCCAGCTGCAGTCGACCGTGGTCGACGAGGGCACGTCCTGGGTCGTCGAGGCGCTCGACGCTCCCACCCAGGCGCCCGCGATCCCGGACGTCTCGACCGACGACCCGGAGGTCGCCGCCGCCACCCGCTCGGTCGTGCGCGTCTCCGGCACGGCCTGGGCCTGCGACGTCGGAGTGACGGGCAGCGGCTTCGTCGTCTCGGACGACCGCGTGATCACCAACGCGCACGTGGTCGGCGGAGTCTCGCAGCCGGTCGTCGAGGCGCCGGGCGAGGCCCCGCGCACCGGCCGCGTCGTCTACCTGGACCCGGCCGCCGACCTCGCCGTGATCGCCGTCGACGGGCTCGACGCCTCTCCGCTCCCGCTCGACGACGCCGTCGCCGCCGGGGACGACGCCGTGGTCGCGGGCTACCCCTTCGGCGGCCCGCTGACCCTCGGCTCGGCCGAGATCTCCTCCGACGCCACGGTCTCGCTGATGGTCGACGGAGCACCGACCTCACGGGAGGTGCTGACCCTCGCCGCCGTCGTCAACCAGGGCAACTCGGGCGGCCCGCTGCTCTCTCTCGAGGGCACCGTGTCGGGCGTCGTCTTCGGCAAGGCCGCCTCCGTCGACAACGTCGGCTACGCCATCCCGCTCTCGGTCCTCACTCCCGTGGTCGAGCAGGCCGCCTCGCTGACGGATGCCGTCGATCCGGGGGCCTGCCGCTCGAAGTGAGCGGTCACGGCAGCGGTCCGTCGACCAGCACGAGGGTGAGGTCGTCGAGCCGCACCGTCTCGGGCCGCGCCGACTCGAGGTAGGCGGACACGCGCGGATCGACGGGGAAGCGCGCCGACCGCTCGATCGCGATGGCGACGATCCCGGCTGACGACGGATCGGTCGTCACCCGGTCGCCGAGGTAGGGCACGTAGACGCCCGAGGACATGCCCTGTGCGAGGACCAGGCCGCCGTCGAGGCCGCGCTCGCGCAGCACGTCGGCCACCCGCGCGATCCCGGTCGGCCGCTCCTGGGCGATCCCCGCCGAGGTGGCGATCGCGATCACGAGGGAGGCGGCCACCAGCACCGCGCCGACGCCGCGGGCGAGGGGTGCGGGCAGCACGATCCCGCCGCGCAGCGCCTCCGCGATGCCGATGCCCGCCAGCGCGCAGAGGAGCCACGCCCACGCCGCGTAGTAGTGCGGCAGCGCGACCGAGCTGATCGCCAGGTGGAACACGAGGAGGAGCAGCGTCGCGGCGCCCAGGTAGAGCACCAGCGCGCGGCGCCGCGGAGCGAGCAGGGCCAGCAGGGTCCCGAGGAGCAGCACGGCGAGCGCCGCCGGCCCGATGCCGACGACCATGAACCAGAGGTTCGCCCACCACGGAGGGAAGACGTACGCGGTCCCGGCGACCTCGATCAGGTGGCCGTCGGCGTTGTGCTCGGACTGGAACTCGAGCAGGTACCGGATCGCCTCGACCGGGTGCACCGGCAGGTAGGCGAGCACCCCGGTGACGACGAACGCGACGGAGAGGGCGAGGCCGCCCCGCAGAGCCCGGGCCCTGCTCCCCGACCAGAGCAGCGGCAGCAGGAGCACGGGCGCGAGGACCGCGGTGGTCAGCTTCGAGGTGACCGACAGCGCCAGCAGCGCACCGGCCAGCGCGATCAGCCAGCCGCTCCGCCTGCCCGGGGAGGCGTGCGACCAGGTCCACGCCGCCGCCATCGCCGCGACGGCGAAGAGCACCATGAACGGCTCCAGGAGCGCGAGGCGGTCGATCCGGGTGCCGGCGCCCACGGCGGTGCGCGGGAGGAGGAGGAACAGGCCGGCCGGGACGAGCGCGAGCGTCGGGCCGAGCTCGCGCCGGAACCAGAGCCAGAGCACCACCCCGGTGAGGAACGCGGCCGCGCCGGCGGCGATCCTGCCCGCGAGCAGCCCCTCGCCGAGCAGCACCTGCGCGAGCCCGATCAGGTACTTCGCCGTCGGCGGATGCTCGAGGTTCGCGCTCACGTCGCCGTGCAGGTAGTCCCAGCCCGCGGCGAGGTACACGGGCTCGTCCGACGAGATGTTCGCCGCTCCGAGGTTCCCGAAGCACTGGTAGAGCCCCCACAGCACGGTCCCGATCAGAGCCGCCCGCTTCACCCGCCCGATCCTAGGCGCCGGTGCCCGCACCGCTCCACCGGAGGGCCCGGACCCCGGCGACCGCGGCGGGTAGGATCGACGCGCATCCCGTCCCCCTCCCCTGGAGCCTCCAGCACATGGCAGACAGCCGCACCGCCGTTCCCGACACCACTGCGAACGCGGAGGCGACGCCCGAGCGGGAGCAGCCCTACGCGGCCCTCGGACTCAAGCCCGACGAGTACGCGAGCATCCGCGAGATCCTCGGCCGCCGCCCCACGAGCGGCGAGCTCGCGATGTACTCGGTGATGTGGAGCGAGCACTGCTCCTACAAGTCGTCGAAGATGTACCTCCGCCAGTTCGGGCAGAAGGTCTCCCCCGCCATGAAGAAGAACCTCATGGTCGGCATGGGCGAGAACGCCGGAGTGGTCGACGTCGGCGAGGGCTGGGCCGTCACCTTCAAGATCGAGAGCCACAACCACCCGAGCTACATCGAGCCCTTCCAGGGTGCGGCGACGGGGGTCGGCGGCATCGTCCGCGACATCATCTCGATGGGCGCCCGGCCGGTCGCGGTCATGGACGCGCTGCGCTTCGGGGCGATCGACGACCCCGACACCGCGCGCGTGGTGCACGGCGTCGTGGCCGGCATCTCCTTCTACGGCAACTGCCTCGGCCTGCCGAACATCGGCGGCGAGACCTACTTCGACTCGGTCTACCAGGGCAACCCGCTCGTCAACGCGCTGGCCGTCGGCGTCCTCCGCCACGAGGACCTGCACCTCGCGAACGCCCGCGGTGTCGGCAACAAGGTCGTGCTCTTCGGGGCGCGCACCGGAGGCGACGGCATCGGCGGCGCGTCGATCCTCGCCTCCGACACCTTCGCCGACGGCGGACCGACCAAGCGCCCCGCGGTGCAGGTCGGCGACCCGTTCGCCGAGAAGGTGCTCATCGAGTGCTGCCTCGAGCTGTTCCGCAAGGACCTCGTCGAGGGCATCCAGGACCTGGGCGCCGCGGGCATCTCGTGCGCCACCTCGGAACTGGCCTCCAACGGCGACGGCGGCATGTTCATCGAGCTCGACTCGGTGCTGCTGCGCGACCCGTCGCTCACGGCGGAGGAGATCCTCATGTCGGAGTCGCAGGAGCGGATGATGGCCGTCGTCACGCCCGAGAAGCTCGACGCGTTCCTCGAGGTCGTCGGCAAGTGGGACGTCGAGACCAGCGTGCTCGGCGAGGTCACCGACTCCGGCCGCCTCATCATCAACTGGCACGGCGAGGAGATCGTCAACGTCGACCCGCGCACCGTCGCGGTCGACGGCCCGGTCTACGAGCGCCCGATCGAGTACCCCTCCTGGCTCGACGCACTGCAGGCCGACTCCTCCTCCCGACTGCCCCGCTCGACCGGCGGCGACGCGCTGCGCGCCGAGACCCTGGCGCTCCTGGGCTCGGCGAACCTCGCCGACAAGAGCTGGATCACCTCGCAGTACGACCGCTACGTGCTCGGCAACACCGCGCTCAGCTATCCCGACGACGGCGGCATGGTCCGCGTCGACGAGGAGTCGGGCCTCGGCTTCGCGGTCGCGACCGACGCGAACGGGCGCTGGTGCCAGCTCGACCCGGCGCAAGGCGCCCGCCTGGCGCTGGCGGAGGCGTTCCGCAATGTCGCCGTCACCGGAGCGACCCCGGTCGCCGTCTCGGACTGCCTCAACTTCGGCAGCCCCGAGAACCCCGAGGTGATGTGGCAGTTCCGCGAGGCCGTGGGCGCGCTCGCCGACGCCTGCCTCGAGCTCGAGATCCCCGTCACCGGCGGCAACGTCTCGTTCTACAACCAGACCGGCGACGTGCCGATCTTCCCGACCCCCGTCGTCGGCGTCCTCGGCGTGATCGACGACGTCGCGCGCCGCATCCCCTCCGGCTGGCAGGACGAGGGCGACAATCTCTACCTCCTCGGCACCACCCGCGACGAGCTCGACGGCTCCGCATGGGCCGGCACGATCCACGACCACCTCGGCGGGCTGCCCCCGCAGCTCGACCTGGCCGCCGAGCGCGCGCTGGCCGAGCTGATCTCGGCGGGCGCGAAGGAGTCGCTCATCGCCTCCGCTCACGACCTCGCCGACGGCGGGCTCGTGGTGGCGCTGGCCGAGTCGGCGCTGCGCTTCGGCGTCGGGGCGCGTATCTGGCTCGACGAGCTGATGGAGCGCGACGGCGTCGACGCGACGGCCGCGCTGTTCTCGGAGTCGACCGGCCGCGTGCTCGTGTCGGTGCCGCGCGAGGACGACGTGAAGTTCCGCGGGCTCTGCGAGGGCCGGGGCTACCCGGTGCTGCGCATCGGCGTGACCGACGCGGCGACCCCCGCGGTCGAGGTGCAGGGCCTCTTCACGCTGCCGCTGGACGAGCTCCGCTCGGTGAACGGCGCCGTGCTGCCGCGCCACTTCGGCTGAGCCTCCGGGCGATCCGAGTCCGCAGGAGTCGCGGTGGTCGAGCTGGACCACCGCGACTCCTGCGGTACCGGCTCCGCTCCGGAGTTCCGTGATTACGGAATGTTTGCAATAGTGGAGGCATGACCTCCTCCCGCGACCTCGCCGGCGAGGTCGACGAGCTCCGAGCGCGGCTGGACCGCCTCGAGCGCGCCGACACCCCCGCCGCGCCCGCCGCCGACGATCCGCTCTGGGCCCTGACCGCTCTCCGCGAGCGCCTGCCCTCTCCCGGCGGAGTCGTCTTCGCCGGCTCGGTCGCCACTCCGGCCGGCCCCGTCGAGTGGCAGTACGGCCTCAGCACCGACGCGTTCTTCGAGCGCGACTGGGGAGCGAGCCCCGGGCCGACCGCGCTCGCCGCGCTGGGCAGCCCCGTGCGCCTGCGGTTCCTGCAGGCGGTGGCCGGCGGAGTCGAGACCGTCGCCCAGCTCGCCGAGAGCGAGGGCGCAGGCACCACCGGGCAGATCTACCACCACGTCAACCAGCTGGTCGCCGCCGGCTGGCTGGAGGCGCGCGGCCGCGGCCGCTACGGCGTCCCGCCGGAGCGCCTCGTCCCCCTGCTCGTGATCCTGCTCGCCGCCGGAGGACCCCGATGACCCGCCGCCGCCTCGCCCTCGCCGCCGCCTCCGCCGCGGCCGTCGTCCTGCTCGGCGGAGTGCTGCTCCGTCCCTCCGCTCCGACCCTCTCGACCGAGGCGACGGGCAACGTCGAGATCGCCGGGTGGCTCCGGACCGACGTCGGAGACGGGGCGCGGAACCACCTCGTCGCCGCCGTGATCACGCCCGACGGCGTGCGCTACGGCGGACTCGGAGCCGACGAGCGGACCGAGGTCGAGATCGGATCGGTCACGAAGACGATGACCGCGCTCCTCCTCGCCCGGAGCGCCGCCGAGGGGACGGTCGGGCTCGAGGACCCCGCCGCGGAGCACGCCGACGTCGGCGGCTTCACCGGGACGCTCGAGGAGCTGGCGACCCATCGCTCCGGCCTGCCGCGACTCCCCACCGGTGTCGGCGACCTCGCCTCGACGCTCGTCGCCCAGCTGCGCGGCACGGACCCCTACGCGGGCTGGTCGGCCGACGACGTCCTCCGGCAGGCCGCCGAGGCGGACCAGGGCGAGCACGTGCACGCCTACTCGAACCTCGGTGCGGCGGTGCTGGGCCAGACGCTCGCCCGCGCCGAGGGCCGCGACTACGCCGACCTCCTCCGCGAGCGCGTCCTCGATCCGCTCGGGATGACCGCGACCTCCGTCCCGGAGACCGCGGACGCCCTCCCCGGCGACGCGCCGACCGGCTTCTCGGCGAGCGGGCGGTCCGTCGACGCGTGGACGATGGCGGGCTACGCACCGGCGGGCGGCGTCCGCTCCACCGCGGAGGACATGGCCCGCTACGCGCAGGCCCTCCTCACCGACGACCCCGCGCTGGGCGTGCCCGCGGCGAGCGTCCTGGATCCCCGGTTCGACGCCGACGGGGCGCGGATCGGCCTCGGCTGGTTCACCTCGGAGTCGGAGGACGGCGGATCCGTCACCTGGCACAACGGAGGGACCTCCGGCTACTCGACGATGCTCGCGATGGACCGGGAGCGCGGCCTAGCCGTGTTCGTCAACGGGGACACGGCGAGCTCGGTCGACGAGCTCGGTCTGCGCCTGCTGCAGCGCGCCGGGGAGGAGTCGTGATGATCGCCTCGATCCTCGTCCTGCTCGTCGTCGCGTTCACCGTCGGCCGCTTCGCCCTGGGGAGCATCCCCCGGCGCCGGGCGGCCGGGTTCCTCGACCGCGACCGCGTCCGGACGCTCGCCCGCGGCGTCGAGGCCGTCGCCGTGCTGCTGCTCGGGCGGGCACTCGTCGACTGGTCGGCGCTGACGCTGCTCCCCTGGGCCGTGCTGGTGGCTCTCACCGCGGCCGGGGCGGCCGGCGCCGTGCTGCGCTGGGACGGGCTGCCGTGGTTCGAGGACCCGGCGCGCCGCCGCTCGCGGACGACCGGGCTCGCGGCGACCGTCGCCGTGTCCGCGGTCCTGATCGGCGTCCTGCGCTGAGTGCCGCGCGCGTGCCGTCGGGTCCGCGCCTTCCGCGGTGGTCGCGTGCTGCTGCGAGGCGGGAGGAGTGGCGGCGGGCGTCAGCGGCGTCAGCCGGTCTGCGCGGGGAGGTCGTCGGGCTCGGCGTTGTCGAGGACGCGGCCGTTCTGGTCGCCGACGCTCAGGACGGTCGTCGGGCGGAGGTTGAGGGTGTCGCCGCCGTAGAGGCTGTCGATGTCGACGCCGTCGCGGCGCACCGAGTTCAGCGCGGAGAGGTAGTCGGAGCTGATGCAGAACCGGTCCGCGATCCGCTCGCTGATGTCGCCCGCTGCCACCAGGTAGGAGGCCGGGGCGCCGTCGGAGGCGGTGCTCGCCGTCCCGGTCGCGCCGACGCGGGTGCCGCGGTCGCGCACGCGCTCGAGGTCGACGCCGTCGAGCGTCCCCTCGTCGAGCGCCTGGACGACGCACTCGGCCGAGACGTCCTCGACGGGCGCGGGAGTGGTCGAGACGCTCGGCACCGGCCGCGGCGTGGACTCGGCTCCGGCGGCGGGCGGCGCCGTGGAGGCGGTCGGCTCGGCGGGTGCGGCGGCGGGGCTCGTCGCCTCCGCCGTGCAGCCGGCGAGCAGGACCACGGCGGAGAGGGCGATCACGAGGCGCTGCGTCGTCCGGACCATTCCGCGACTCTAACCCGGCACCCGGGCGGCCGAGCGCCACCGCGCCCAGCGGGCTGCGGGCGATCCGGTCGAGGCCGCTGGACCCGGCCGACGCGCAGGCCCGAGGCGGGGCGCGGGGCGGCCCCTGGACGGCGCGCCCCCGATTGACCTCCCCCGTCGATCGCACCCATGCCGAGCACCTGTTGGACACGCGGCCCGAACCGGAGTCGACTGGGACCATGCAGTACACGCACCTCGGCCGCACCGGCCTGTCCGTCTCCCGCACCGTCCTCGGCACCATGAACTTCGGCATGCAGACCGAGGAGAACGACTCGTTCGCGATCATGGACCGCGCGCACGAGCTCGGCGTCAACTTCTTCGACACCGCCAACGTGTACGGAGGCGAGGCCGGCCGCGGCGCCACCGAGGAGATCGTGGGCCGCTGGTTCGCGCAGGGCGGCGAGCGCCGCGAGCGCACCGTCCTCGCGACCAAGGTCTTCGGCGACATGGGCGAGTTCGCCGCTCCCGGAGCCGAGCGCGGCCGCGACTCCTGGCCCAACGGCGGCCGCCTCTCGGCGCTCACCCTGCGCCGCGCGCTCGACGAGAGCCTCCGCCGCCTGCAGACGGACCACATCGACCTCTACCAGTTCCACCACGTCGACCGGACGACGCCCTGGGACGAGATCTGGCAGGCGATGGAGGTCGCCGTCCAGCAGGGCAAGGTCCTCTACGTCGGCTCCAGCAACTTCGCCGGCTGGCACCTCGCCCAGGCGCAGGAGGCGGCGCGCGCCCGCCACTTCACCGGCCTCGCCTCCGAGCAGTCGATCTACAACCTGCTCGTCCGCGACGTCGAGCGCGAGGTCCTGCCCGCCGCGCTGCACTACGGGCTCGGCGTCATCCCCTGGTCGCCGCTGCAGGGCGGACTGCTGGGCGGCGTGCTCGAGAAGACCGCGGAGGGCGGGCGCCGCTCCTCCGAGCGCACCCTCGCCGCGATCGAGGAGCACCGCCCCGCCCTGGAGCAGTGGGAGGCGTTCGCCCGCGAGCGCGGCGAGGCGCCCGGCGAGCTGGCGCTGGCGTGGCTCCTCCACCAGCCCGCCGTCACCGGTCCGATCACCGGGCCGCGGACGCTCGAGCAGCTCGAGAGCGCCGTCGCCGCCGTCGACATCACCCTCGACGCCGAGGCCCTCGCGCGCCTCGACGAGATCTTCCCCGGCCACCGGGCAGCCCCCGAGGACTACGCCTGGTGACCACCCACCCCACTGCGAAGGAGCATTCATGAAGCAGCGCACTCTCGGCGACCTCCAGGTCGGCGCGATCGGACTCGGCGGCATGCCGATGTCGATCGAGGGCCGCCCGGACCGCGAGCGCTCGATCGCCACGATCCACGCCGCCCTCGACGCCGGCGTGACCCTGATCGACACGGCCGACGCCTACCACCTCGCCACCCAGGACGACCTCGGCCACAACGAGCTGCTGATCGCGGAGGCGCTGCGCAGCTACGGCGGCGACACCTCCGCCGTGCTCGTCGCCACCAAGGGCGGCCACCTGCGGCGCGAGCCCGGCCCCTGGGACCAGGACGGCCGCCCCGAGTACCTCAAGGAGGCGGCCCGCGCGTCCGCGAAGCGCCTCGGCGTCGACGCGATCGGCCTCTACCAGTACCACCGGCCCGACCCGGCGGTCCCCTACGCCGACTCGATCGGAGCGCTGGCCGAGCTGCTCGACGAGGGCGTCGTCCTCCGAGCGGGCATCTCTAACGCCGACCCTGACCAGATCCGCGAGGCGCACGGCATCCTCGGCGAGCGCCTGGTCTCGGTGCAGAACCAGTTCTCGCCGTCGTTCCGCTCCAGCGAGCCGGAGCTCGAGCTCTGCGCCGAGCTGGGACTTGCGTTCCTGCCGTGGAGCCCGCTCGGCGGCATCTCCTCGGCGGGCGAGCTCGGCTCGCGCTACTCCGCGTTCGCGGCGGTCGCCGAGGCCCGCGGCGTGACGCCGCAGGTCGTCTGCCTCGCCTGGGAGCTGGCGAAGGCCCCGGTCGTGCTGCCGATCCCGGGCGCCTCCCGCCCCGAGAGCATCCGCGACTCCGCGACGGCGGCCGACCTGGAGCTCACGCCCGAGGAGCTGGCCTCGCTCGACTGAGCCCGTTCATGACGGAGGAGGGATCCGGTCGAGGCACCGGTCCGGCGCGGATCGCGGGATCTCGGCGCTGGTCCCTCCTCCATTGCGAGCGCGATCCGACTCAGACCGCGTCCTGCAGCGGCTGCGGGAGGGCCGAGACGAACGCGCGGGCCGCGGCGCTCGGCCGTTCCGGCACCGCCACCATCGTCCGCCACACCAGGAGCGGATCGGCGAGCGCCACCGCCCGCAGCCCGGCCGGGCGCTTCTCGGCGAAGTGCGCCGGCACGACCGCGATCCCCATGCCGTACTCGACCAGGTCGAGCAGCGTGTGCACGTCGTTCACCTCGAGCTCGACCTCGAACGCGAGACCGTGCGCCGCGAACGCCCGCGCCGCGAGGTGACTCGCCGCCCAGTGCTCCTGCAGCCCCACGATCGTCTCGCCCGCCAGGTCCGGGATGCGGCAGCCGACGCGGCTCGCGAGCGGGTGACCCGGGCGCACGAGCACCGCGAAGCCCTCGCTCGCCAGCGGCATCGTCCGCACGCCGCCCGGCACGGCTCCGATGTCGGCGACCAGCGCCAGGTCGAGGCGGCCGGCGGCGACGGAGTCGAGCAGCGTGCCGGACCCCTCGTGGATCAGCCGGAGCGCGACTCCCGGGTGCTGCTCGCGGAAGGTCGCGAGCTCGCGCGGCAGGTGCACGCCGCCGAGGCACTCCTCCGTGCCGACCGCGAGGCTCCCGCGGAGCACCCCCTGCACGGCGAGAACCGCGTCGCGGGCGGCGAGCGCGCTGGCGACCGAGCGCTCCGACTCCGCGAGCATCGCCCGGCCGGCCGGCGTCAGCTCGACCCGGCGCGTGCTGCGGGTGAAGAGGGGGCTGCCCAGCTCGCTCTCGAGCGCACGGATCGACGCCGAGAGGCCCGACTGCGAGATCTGCAGGGCGCTCGCGGCGCGGGTGAAGTGCTGCTCCTTCGCGACGGCGAGGAAGTGTTCGAGCTGACGCAGTTCCATGGGTCCATCCTCGTCGCGCGGGCGGAGGAGCGGGGACCGGACCCGGCACTCGCCAGCGGCCGCTCGGCCGCCGGGTGCGGACTCGGCCGGCGGGTACGGCGGCCGCCGTCGCGAGAGCCGGCCCGGCTCAGGCGTCGGCGGACGAGATCGCGAGGACGATCGCCGTCAGCGTCGCCCGCAGGCGCTCGAGCGACTCGGGCTCCGACTCGTCCTCGAGGATCGACTGCTTGACCGCGTCGTCGTAGCCCGCCACCAGCAGGCGCACGGCGGTCGTGGGCTCGAGGGAGAACTCGCGGCGCACCTGGCGCAGCGCCCCGTGCACGATCTGCACGAGCGAGGCGTCGAAGCCGGCGCGGAAGTCGCGGTACTGCGGAGCGATCCGCGGGTCGCGGAGCGCGAGCAGCTCGAACTCCGACTCGACCACGCACCAGCGGCGGTTGTCGGTGGCAGGACCCTGGAGGAAGTCGAGGATGACCACGGCCAGCGTCTCGGCCGTCAGCGGCTCGTCGGCCGAGACGACGCGCGGGATCGTACGGTCCATCTGCTCGACGAGGGCGGTCACCCGGGCGCCGTTCTCCCGCTCCATGAGCGCGAAGAACAGCTCCTCCTTGGTGGAGAAGTTGGAGTAGAAGGCGCCGCGCGAGAACCCGGCGCGCTCGCAGATCTGCTCGACGGACGCGCTGTGCACGCCGGTCTCGGCGAAGACGTCGTAGGCCGCGTCGAGCAGGCGCTCGCGGGTGCGGCCTCGGCGGGAGGTCTCGGGAGGGGTGGAGTCGATCGCCGTCATCACCAGCCTCCTGCCCGCCCTGTCAACACCTTCGACGCCGTTCACCTTATCCGATACATTCACGTATCGAATACGGTCCTGTATCGGATACGCTCGTGTATCGGAGCCCGGCTCCGCCCTGGTACAGAGACGTATCGCCACCCTCCCCACCCATCGTCAGGAGACCGCGTGTCGTCGCTGCTCTACCGTCTCGGTCGTCGCGTGTACCGCGCCCACCGCCTCGTCGCCGTCCTGTGGCTGCTGATCGTGGTGGCGGGCGGAGGAGGAGCGCTGTTGCTCAACCAGGGCACCGACAACACGTTCTCCATCCCGGGCACGCAGTCGCAGACCGCCCTCGACCAGCTCGAGCGCACCTTCCCCCAGGTCAGCGGCACGTCCGCGCGGTACGTGGTCGTCGCGCCCGACGGAGGCAGCGTCCAGGACGCCGACGTGAAGGGCCCCGTCAGCGACGCGGTCGCCGCGCTCGGCGACGTCGACGAGGTCGCGGCCGTCACGGACCCCTACTCCGACAGCGTGTCCGGCACGATCTCCGACGCTGGGAACGCTCTCGTCATCACCGCGCAGATGGACGGCTCCGCCACCACCACGAGCCCCGAGAGCCGCGACGCGCTGAAGGCCGAGGCGACGACCCTCCAGGACGCGCTGCCCGCCGGCTCCGTGGTCTCGCTCGGCGGCGATCTCTTCGCCCAGAACCTCCCCGGCGTGACCATCACGGAGGCGATCGGCCTCGTGGTCGCCCTCGTCGTCCTCGTGCTCACCTTCGGCTCGTTCCTGGCCGCCGGCATGCCGCTGGTCACCGCACTGCTCGGCGTCGCCCTCTCGATGTCGGCCATCTTCATCGCCACCCGCTTCGCCTCGATCTCCTCGACCACGCCGCTCCTGGCGCTGATGCTGGGCCTGGCGGTCGGGATCGACTACGCCCTCTTCATCATCAGCCGCCACCAGGACCAGCTGAAGCAGGGCATGGACCCGGAGGAGTCGACCGCGCGGGCGACCGCGACCGCGGGCTCCGCCGTCGTCTTCGCGGGCCTGACCGTGATCATCGCGCTCGTCGGCCTCTCGGTCGCGGGCATCCCGTTCCTCACCACGATGGGCGTCGCAGCGGCGGGCGGAGTCGCGATCGCCGTGGTCATCGCGCTCACCCTGACCCCCGCCCTCCTCGGCTTCGCCGGCGCGCGGCTGCGCCCGAAGGAGCGCCGCGCGAAGAAGAAGGCCGCGAAGGCCGCCGCCGCGGGCACCCACGTCGACACCGAGGCGCACGAGGAGGCGGCGACCGCCTCCCCCGGCGGCCACGTGCACGCCGAGGTCCCGCGCGGGTTCTTCCGCGGCTGGGTCCGGGTCGTCACGCGCTTCCCGATCGTGACGATCATCGCGGTGATCGGCGTGCTCGGCGTCGCGAGCATCCCGGCGCTCAGCCTCCGCCTCGCCCTGCCGGACGCCGGCTACCAGGCCGAGGGCACTCCCGCGCGCACCACCTACGACCTGCTCGCCGAGAACTTCGGCGCCGGCTACAACGGCCCGCTCATCGTCACCGGCACGATCATCGGCTCGACCGATCCGCTCGGCCTGATGGACGACCTCAAGGGCGAGATCGAGAAGCTCGACGGAGTCGCCTCGGTGCCGCTCGCGACGCCCAACGAGACCGCCGACACCGGCATCATCCAGGTCATTCCCGAGGGCGGCCCCGACTCCGAGGCCACCAAGGCGCTGGTCGCCGAGATCCGCGACAAGCACGACTACTTCCAGCAGGAGTACGGCGTCGACCTCGCAGTGACCGGCCAGACCGCGGTCGGGATCGACATCTCGGACACTCTCGCCAAGGCCCTGCTGCCGTTCGGCCTGCTCGTCGTGGGCCTGTCGCTGGTGCTGCTGACGATGGTGTTCCGCTCGCTCTGGGTGCCGATCAAGGCGACGCTGGGCTACCTGCTGTCGGTCGGTGCGTCCTTCGGCGCCGTGGCGGCGGTGTTCGAGTGGGGATGGTTCTCGGACGCTCTGCACGTCGACAAGACGGGCCCGATCATCAGCTTCATGCCGATCATCCTGATGGGCGTGCTCTTCGGCCTCGCGATGGACTACGAGGTGTTCCTGGTCTCGCGGATGCGCGAGGACTACGTGCACGGGAGGCCGGCGCGCGCCGCTGTCGAGTCGGGCTTCGTCGGCTCGGCCAAGGTGGTCACGGCCGCCGCGGTCATCATGTTCTCGGTCTTCGCCGCCTTCGTGCCGGAGGGGGACACCAACATCAAGCCGATCGCGCTCGGGCTCGCCGTGGGCGTTTTCGTCGACGCGTTCATCGTGCGGATGACGCTGGTGCCCGCCGTGCTGCACCTGCTCGGCGACCGCGCCTGGCACATGCCGCGCTGGCTCGACCGCATCCTCCCGTCCTTCGACGTCGAGGGCGAGGGCCTCACGAAGGAGCTCGCGCTGGCCGACTGGCCGGAGCCCGGATCCACGGACGTGATCGCGGCCGAGGACCTCCGCCTCGACGGACCCGACGGTCCCGTCTACAGCGGCGTCTCGCTGCGGGTCGCTCCCGGCTCCTCCCTCGTGGTCCACGGGCCGGACCGCTCCGGCCGCACCGCGCTGCTGCTGAGCATCGCCGGTCGGCTCGCCCCCGACTCCGGGCGCCTGAAGGTCGCGGGCCTGGTCGTGCCGATCCGCTCCGCCGCCGTGCGCGGCCGGGTCGGGCTGGTGCGCCTCGCCGGAGCCGCCGACCCCGTCGCCGACGTCCGGTCGGCCCTGGAGTCGGCTCCGCCGATCCTGGTGCTCGACGACCTCGACACGGTCACCGACCCGCAGCTGCGCGGCGCGATCCGGGCCGAGCTCGACGCCGCCCGCGCCGCCGACGACGCGTTCACCGTGGTCGCCTCCTCCGTCGACGCCGAGGCGCTCGACGACCTCCTCCCCTCCGACCGCGGCGTGCTCGCGGTCTCGCCCGCGGCCGAGCGCCGCGCGATCGCAAAGGTCCTCTGACAGATGGCTCTCCTCTCCCTCGAACGCCCCCGCGGCGTCAAGAAGGTGTCCTGGCTGACCCTTCTCGGGATCGTCCTGGTCCCCCTCGTCATCGGCGGCCTCCTGGTGTGGGCGCTCTGGAACCCGACCGAGCGCCTCGACACGATCACGGCCGCCGTGGTCAACGAGGACACCCCGGTCGAGATCAACGGGCAGACCGTGCCGCTCGGGCGCCAGCTCGCGGCCGGCCTGGTGACGGGCGGCACCGACTCCGCGAGCTCGGACGCCCCCTCCTCCACCCCCTCGGCGAGCGCGACGCCGTCCGCGAGCACGACCCCGGTGCCCAACGTCTCCGGCTCGGACTCGACGGGCAACTTCACCTGGGTCCTCACGGACAAGGACGACGCCGCCAAGGGCCTCGCCGACGGCAGCTACGCGACCGTCGTGACGATCCCCTCCTCCTTCTCCGCCGCCGCCACCTCGTACTCCGGCGACGCCGCGGAGGCGACGAAGGCGACCATCGACATCGCCACCAGCGAGAAGGCCAAGCTCGTCGACGACGCCATCTCGGCCACCGTGACCAGCACCGCCACGTCGCTGCTCAACACGCAGCTGACCACGGCCTACCTCGAGAACGTCTACGTCGGCTTCAACACCCTCAACGAGCAGATCGGCCAGGCGGCCGAGGGCGCGGGCACGCTCGCCGACGGCGCCGACCAGCTCGGCACCGGCGCCTCGACCCTCGCCGACGGCACGAGCAGCCTCGCCGACGGGATCGACGAGCTCGCCACCGGCGCCTCCTCGCTCTCGGACGGCGTCGGGCAGATCGGCACCGGAGCCTCGTCCCTCGCCGACGGCGTGGGGCAGCTGGGCACCGGGGCCTCCGATCTGTCCGGCGGAGTCGCGCAGCTGGCCACCGGTGCGCGCGGCCTCTCCGGCGGAGTGGGACAGCTCGCGACGGGCGCCCGCGACTCGGCGACCGGGGCGACCGCGCTGCAGGGCGGCGCCTCCGACCTGGCCGACGGGCTCGACCAGCTGAGGGAGGGAGTGGTGAGGACCGGCGACGGGACCCAGCAGGTCGCCGCCCTCAGCGCCGGCGCCGCCGCCGCCACTGCGGGGACCTTCGAGGCGCTCAGCGCCGCGCTCGAGGGCTGCGAGACGACGCAGTGCCTCGCCGCGCGCGCCGTCATCGCCTCGGCGGACGGACCCACCGGCGCGACCACCCTCGCCACGACGACCGCGGGAGCCGTCGCCGGGATCGACGCGGGCATCCGCCTCGGCGGCGACGGGCAGCCCTCGCTGATCGACGCGGTCGGGCAGTCCGCCACCGGCGCGCGCACTCTCTCGGGGGGCATCGGACAGCTGTCCGGCGGCCTGACGCAGCTCGCCGACGGCGCGGACGACGCCGCGGGCGGAGCGTCCCAGCTCGCCGACGGCCTCGACACCACGGCGGCCGGGTCGGCGCAGCTCGCGACCGGCGCCACCACCGCCGCGGCCGGTGCCCGCGACCTCGCGACCGGCGCGACCACGGCCGCGGGCGGCGCCGCCGACCTCGCCGCGGGAGCCTCCTCCGCCGCCGACGGCGCCGACCAGCTCGCCGACGGCGCGAGCGGGGTCTCGGACGGCGCCGTGCAGCTCGCCGACGGCACCCGCACGCTCGCGACCGGCCTCGACGCCGCGGTCGCGCAGCTCCCGACCTACACCGAGTCGGAGTCGACGAACCTCGCCGACGTCGTCTCGGACCCGGTCGAGAACGCGAGCAGCGCGACCGACCTGTTCGGAGCCTCCAGCGTCCCGTTCTTCGCGACCATCGCCCTCTGGCTGGGCGCCCTCGCGACGTTCCTGGTGCTCGCGGCGTTCTCGCACCGTGCACTCTCCTCGACCCGCTCCTCCGCGGCGCTCGCCCTCTCCTCCTACGTGCCTGCGCTCGTGATCGGCGTGGTGCAGGGACTCGCGGTCGCGATCGTGATGAGCGGGGTCGCGGGCCTGGAGCCGGGCCGCTGGGTCGGCTTCGCCCTCCTGGCGATGCTCACCGGCGCCTCGTTCGCCGCGGTGAACCAGGGGCTGGTCGCCCTGCTCGGAGGGATCGGCCGCTTCCTCGCGATGGTCGCGGCGGTGATCGCGCTCGGCGCGGGCATCATCTCGACGGTCCCCGGGCTGTTCGACGACGTGCTCGGGTTCCTGCCGCTCTCGGCGGCGCAGAACGCGCTGTCCGGAGTGGTCGAGGGCACCGACGGCACGGCCGGCGCCGTCGTCGGCCTGGTGATCTGGCTGCTGTTCGGCCTGCTGCTCACCGTCGCCGCGATCGCCCGACGCCGGGTCGTCTCGGTCCGCGCCCTGCACCGCACCGCGGAGGCGTAGGCCGCGCCTCGCGCCACTCCTCCCCCGAACCGGGGACGGGTGGCGCGAGGATCGCGCCACCGCCGCGCCTCTCCGGGCGACCGGCCCCGGCCGGGGCTAGCCTGACGCGATGGAGTCGGAACCGATGGCGATCCGGACGCGACGGGTGTACGGCCCATCGGTCCTGCGACGCCTCCGCGCCCTCCTCCTGCGGCTCCTCGGCGCCGGCCTCGCGGCCGTGCTCATCCCGTTCGCCGTCCTCGCGGACCGCCGCGGCGTCCTCGACGAGTCGGTGCTCGCGCTCGGCCTCCTCGCCCTCACCGTCGTCATCGGACTGGCCTCGGCGGTCTCGCTCTTCGTCGTCTCCCCCACCCGCGTGATGACGACCGAGACGCAGGTCGTGCTGATGCGCGGCCGCCGCCGCCGCGAGCAGTGGCCCCGCCGGTCGGTCCGCTTCCTCGAGTCCGCCGACGGCGACGGCTTCGTCGCCTGGTGCCGCGGCGACGGAGTCGAGGTGCGCTGCGGCCACTTCCGCCCGGAGGACCTCGCCGCCCTGCTCGCCGACCTCGGCGCCGCCGCCCGCGTCCGCCACGCTCTGCCGCCCGCTCTGGCCGGGCCCGCCTCGGCCGTCCGCTTCCGGCCGCACCGCGCTCCGCTCCAGCGCCGGGCGGTCGCCCTGGTCGTCGTCGCCACGGAGGCGTTCGCCGCCGGCGTCCTGGCCGTCGCCCTCGCGGGATCCCCGTCGGGCGACCGCGCGCAGATCGCGCTGGGGGCGGTCGTCGTGGCGCTCTCCCTCCCGCTCGGGCTGGTCGCCGCGCGGCTGGCGCTGCGGCCCGGGCTGCCGGGCTCGATCGTGGTGTCGGAGTCGGCCATCCAGATCGACGGGCTGATCTTCCCGCTCAAGGCTCTGCGCTCGGTCGTCGCCTCGAGCCCGACGGGGAGCCATAGCCTCCGCCTGACCCTCACCGAGACGAACGGCCGCATCACGGAGGTCCCCCTCGGGCTGCGGGTGCCGACGCTGCGGCGCGACCAGCTCTTCCCCGACTACCCGCTGCTGCTCGGCGTGCTGCGCGAGCGCACGGCGGGGCTGCTGCGGATCGAGGGCTGAGCCTCAGTCCTCGGCGCCGTCGGCGATGCGCTGGTGGTGGTGGATGACCTCGGCGACGATGAACCCGAGGAACTTCTCGGCGAACGCCGGGTCGAGGTGCGACTCCTCGGCGAGCGCCCGCAGCCGCGCGATCTGGCGGGCCTCGCGCTCGAGGTCCGCGGCGGGCAGCCCGTGCGCGGCCTTCAGCCGGCCGACCTTCTGCGTGAACTTGAAGCGCTCGGCGAGCAGGTGGATCAGCGCCGCGTCGATGTTGTCGATGCTCTGACGGATCTGCACGAGCTCGGCCCGCGCCAGGGACTCCTCGTGCGACGGCTCCTCGTGCGACAGCTCCTCGGTCATGCCCCGACCCTAACGGACCGCCCCCGGACACGACGACGGCCCCTGCCCGGAGTCCGGGAGGGGCCGTCCAGAGGGCTCGGTCAGTCGACCAGGTTGATCTGCACGGGGATGTTGCCGCGGGTGGCGTTGGAGTACGGGCAGAGCTGGTGCGCCGCGTCGGCGACCTTCTGCGCGTCCTCGGAGCTCGCCTTCGGCACGTAGACGTCGAGCTCGACCGAGAGGCCGAAGCCGTCGGAGTCGTTCTTCCCGATCGAGACGCTGGCCGAGACGGCCGCGTCGGTCGTGTCGATCTTCAGCTGGCGACCGGCTCCGTGCAGGGCGCTGAGGAAGCAGGCGGAGTAGCCGGCCGCGAACAGCTGCTCGGGGTTGGTCCCCTCGCCGGAGCCGCCGAGCTCCTGCGGGGCGCGGGTGTCGAGGTCGAGACGGTCGTCCTCGGTGCGGACGTGGCCGTCGCGTCCTCCACCGGAGGCGTGGGCGATGGCGGTGTAGAGAGCATCCATCCCCCCATCCCACCACTCGGCCGCCGTGAGTCGGGTGAACGCGGGATGCACGTCCGTGCGTTCTCCCGGGAATCCCCCTCGGGAACGCTCCGGGGAGCGTCAAGCCCCTCCCCCTCGGCGCCCTCCGGGTGTGCGGTGGAGGGACACCGACCCCGACCGGCGCGAGCCGGAGAACGGACACGAGCATGCGAGCACTCACCTGGCAGGGCATCGAGAAGGTCTCGGTCGAGACCGTCCCCGACCCCCGCATCCAGCAGCCGACCGACGCGATCGTCCGGATCACCTCGACCGCGATCTGCGGCTCCGACCTGCACCTCTACCGCCTCCTCGGGCCCTACATCGACCGCGGGGACGTGCTCGGCCACGAGCCGATGGGCGTCGTCGAGGAGGTGGGCTCCGGAGTCACCACCCTGAAGCCCGGCGACCGCGTCGTCGTGCCCTTCACCATCGCCTGCGGCGAGTGCTTCATGTGCCGCCGAGGGCTGCAGTCGCAGTGCGAGACGACGCAGGTCACCGAGTACGGCTCGGGAGCGGCGCTCTTCGGCTACACGAAGATGTACGGCCAGGTCCCGGGCGGGCAGGCCGAGCTGCTCCGCGTGCCGCTGGCCGACTACAACACGATCGTCGTCGGCACGGACCTGCCGGACGAGCGCTACCTCTTCCTCAGCGACATCGTGCCCACCGCCTGGCAGGGCGTGGAGTACGCGCAGGTGCCCGACGGCGGGACCCTGGTCGTCTTCGGACTCGGCCCGGTCGGCCAGTTCGCGGCGCGGATCGGCGCCCACCGCGGCTACCGCGTCCTCGCCGTGGAGCCCGTCGCCGAGCGGCGCGCGATGGCCGAGCGGTACGGCGTGGAGACGTTCGACCTGTCCGATGACATCGCCGCGCATCTGCGCGACCTCACGGACGGGCGCGGCCCCGACTCCGTCGTCGACGCGGTCGGCATGGAGGCGCACGGCTCGCCGGTCGGCTCGTTCGCGCAGTCGATGGCGGGGCTCCTGCCCGACCCGATCGCCCGCAAGGCGATGGACACGGTCGGCGTCGACCGCCTCGCCGCGGTCCACGCGTCCCTCGACCTGGTCCGCCGCGGCGGCACCGTCTCGCTGAGCGGGGTCTACGGCGGAGAGGCCGACCCGATGCCGCTGAAGTCGATGTTCGACAAGCAGGTGACGGTGCGGATGGGCCAGTGCAACGTGAAGCGCTGGATCGACGATCTGCTGCCGCTGGTGGAGGACTCCTCCGATCCGCTCGGCGTGATGGACCTCGTGACCCACCGGGCGCCGCTCGAGGACGCTCCGGCCCTCTACGAGACCTTCCAGAAGAAGGAGGACGGCTGCATCAAGGTCGTCCTGCACCCCTAGCCGGGGAACAGCGAAGGCGGCGCCCCCCGAGGGGAGCGCCGCCTTCGCGGTACTGCCGAGACCTACTTGAAGACGTCCTTGACGTCCTCGCCGGCCTTCTTGGCCGAGGCCGCGGCCTGGTCCTTCTGGCCTTCGGCCTTCAGGCTGTCGTCGTTCTTGTGGTCGCCCAGGGCTTCCTTCGCCTTGCCGGCGATGTCCTGAGCGGCGTTCTTGATCTTGTCATCGAGCCCCATGGTGGTGCCTCCTTCGCTGATCGTTGGCACGACCGTAGGACCGGGAACTGCCCGCTTCCTGGGAGCGGGAAGGGGCTTGCCCGGGTGCCCGCTGGACTGCGATGATTCGCGCCCTCGACCGGGGCCGGCCGGCCGAGGGCGCGGGATCAGGTCGCCGGGGTGGCGGACTCGGACGGAGCGGACTGCGAGGGCGCGTTCGTGGGCGTCTGCGACGATCCGTCGTCGGCGCTGGTGGGCACCGCGCTCCCCGACTGGTACGGCGTCTGGGCGTCGCCGGTGCAGCCGGCCAGCAGGCCGATCGTCAGGGCGGAGGCGCCGAGCGCACCGAGGACCCGTGCGGCGCTCACTTGCCCGTCACCGCGTCCTTGACGGCCCCCACTGCCTTCTCGACGATGTTCGGCTTCGGGTCGGTGCCGTAGAGGCGCTCGTCCGGCTGGGTGGGCGGGGGCATCGGGACGTTGCCGCCGGGCTCCGCGACGCGGTAGCTGAACTCTCCCTTGCCGTCCGGGGTCGGGCCCGAGGCCCAGCTGCCCTCGGAGGCCGCTGCTCCGTCCGAGAAGTTGATGTACTCGTACGACACGGAGCGCTCCTCCTTCGAGATCGGGAAGTTCGAGGGCACGGGCAGGTCCTCCCGGCCCTCCGCGCGCAGCTCGGCGGCCGCCGCGATCCACTGGTTCTGGTGCATGGTGTCGCGGGCCAGGAGGAACGACAGGAGGTCGCGCACGCCGTGGTCGTCGGTCATGTGGTAGAGCCGGGCGACCTGGAGCCGACCCTGCATCTCCGCGTTCGCGTTGGCGGTGAAGTCGGCCAGCAGGTTGCCGCTGGCGGTGATGTAGGAGCCCTGCCACGGGTTGCCCATGCTGTCGACGGGGCGCGCGCCGGCGCCGGCCACGATGGCGTGCTGCACGTCGGAGCCGCCGATGACCGCCGCGAGCACGGGGTCCTTCTTCATCGCGTCCTCGGACTGCTCGACCGGGGCCTTCTCGAGCAGCTGGGCGATCATCACGGCGATCATCTCGACGTGGCCGAACTCCTCGGCGCCGATGCCGAAGAGCAGGTCCCGGTACTTGCCCGGGTCGTGGGCGTTCCAGGCCTGGAAGCCGTACTGCATCGCCACGGTGATCTCGCCGTACTGGCCGCCGAGCACCTCCTGGAAGCGGCGGGCGAAGACCGCGTCGGGCTTCGAGGGCGTGGACGTGAACTGGAGTTCCTGACGGTGGAAGAACATGACTGGTTGCCTTTCCGGGGTAGCCGGGCGGATCCGGGTGCGGACGTCCGATGTCCGTCCTCTCGACGGTAGGGAGCCCTGTTCGCGGGTCAGAAGGGGCTTGACGCGGTGGCGGAGCAGTCGATCCACGGGCCCTCGGGACCCGCCCTCGTGGGCGCGGGATGGTAGCCCCATCGGGGGGTCAGCCGCTATGCCCTTCCCGGTACTCGAGGGCCCGAACAGACTGGCGACGCCGGCACGCATTCATTCCCCACTCGATCCTGGAAGGGACAGACGATGTCGAACATCGATCCCGCTTCACCTCCGTTCGGAGACGGCGCCGCGAACTTCGGCGCGACCGAGACCCCCATCGACAGCGGGGCGCACGTCGCCTCCACGGACACCTCCTCCGGCTCCTCCTCGGGCGGCACGGCCGACTCCGCGAAGGAGAAGGCGAGCGCCGCCGCGGGCACCGCCAAGGACCAGGCCGGCGCCGTCGCCGGCGACGCCAAGCAGGCCGCGAGCGAAGTGCTCTCGACCGGCAAGGACGAGGCCGCCAACGTGGTCCAGGAGGCCAAGGTCCAGGTCAAGGACCTCTACGACCAGAGCCGCACCCAGCTCACCGAGCAGGCCCACGCCCAGAAGGAGAACGCCGCCAAGGGCGCCCGCGCCTTCAGCGACGACCTGACCGCGCTGGCCAACGGCGAGGGCGGCAGCGACAACGCCGCGGCGAAGCTCGTCTCCCAGGCGGCCACCCGCGTGCAGGGTGTGGCCTCGTGGCTCGAGAACCGCGACCCGTCCGAGCTCCTCGACGACGTCCGCGCGTTCGCCCGCCGCCGCCCGGGTGCCTTCATCCTCATCGCCGCGGCGACGGGACTCGTCGGCGGGCGCCTCATCCGCGCCCTGACCGCCGAGGCGAAGGACGAGAAGGAGGCGACGAGCACCCGCACCGACGGACCCGAGTTCGACGCCCCCGCCTCGACCACCGCGCACTCCGACGCCTCCGCGTACGACGCGCCCGTCGCGTCCGCCTACGGCACCGTCGGCTCGAGCTCCCTCGAGCGCGACTACGCGCCGACCGAGCCCGTCGCCGACCCGCTCGACGGCGGCTTCCCGAACGGCGGCCGGCTGTGACCGACCCGACGGGCGTCCACCGCTCGACGGAGACGCCCGACCAGCGGGCCGGGTCGACGTCGCTGGGCGATCTGCTCGGCGAGGTCTCGCGCGACCTCTCCACGCTGATCCGCCAGGAGATGGCCCTCGCCAAGGCCGAGCTCAAGGAGTCCGCCGGCAAGGCGGGCAAGGGAGCGGGCCTCCTCGGCGGGGCGGGCTACGCCGCGCTGATGGCCGTGCTCTTCCTCTCGATCGCCCTCTGGTGGGGCCTGGGCACTCTGATCGGCAACGGCTGGTCCGGAGTGGTCGTGGCCGTCATCTGGGCGATCGTGGCCGCGATCCTCTACGCGGTGGGCCGCAAGAGCCTGAAGCAGGTCGACGGCGCTCCCGAGACGGTCGACTCCCTCAAGAAGATTCCCGACACCCTCAAGCCGAACGGGGCAGGACGATGACGTACGACGCAGGACAGAACAAGACACCCGAGGAGATCCGGGCGGACATCGAGCGCACGCGCCTCGAGCTGGGCGGGGACGTCGACGCGCTGGCCGAGAAGGTCAGCCCGTCCGCCATCGCGCAGCGTCAGACCGACAAGGTCAAGTCGGCCGTGGGCTCCGTCCGCGACCGCGTGATGGGCTCGGCGCACGACGCCTCCGACTCACTCTCGAGCGGTGCGGGCTCGGCGAAGGCCAAGGCCGAGGGCAACCCGTTCGCCGTGGGGCTCATCGCCCTCGGCGCCGGACTCCTCGTCGCCTCGCTCATCCCCGCCTCCAGCAAGGAGAAGGAGGCGGCGAGCCGCGTCAAGGAGCAGGCCCAGCCGGTCGTCGACAAGGTGACCGACGCGGCCAAGGAGGCTGCGAGCGAGCTCCGCGAGCCCGCGCAGCAGGCGTTCGCCTCCGTCAAGGAGACCGCGACCGACGCCGCGCAGAACGTCAAGGAGGCGGGCACCTCCGCCACCGACGACGTGAAGGACTCGGCCCGCGAGGCCAAGCACGCCGTCCAGGAGGACGTGCAGCACTGATCCGTCGGCGCTGACAGGGCGGTGGGCCTCCGGGCCCGCCGCCCTTCGTCGTGCCGCCGGGAATACACCGCCGCCCGCGCTCCTTGCCCTCCGTATGCGATCGATCGTCTACTCCCGCACCGGTGACTCCTCCGTCCTCTCCCTCGTCGACCGGGAGGAGCGGGCTCCGGGCTCCGGCGAGGTCCGCGTCCGCGTCCTGGCGTCGGGCGTGAATCCGACCGACTGGAAGGCGCGCGCCGACGGCGACCTCGCGTTCGACGAGGTCGTGCCGAACCAGGACGGCGCCGGTGTCGTCGAGGCGCTGGGCGAGGGCGTCGAGGGCCTGGCCGTCGGCGACCGGGTCTGGATGTACCTCTCCGCGCACCGCCGCCCCACCGGCACCGCGCAGGAGTCGGCGGTGCTCGCCGCCGAGCACGTCGTGCGCCTGCCCGAGGGCGTCGGCGCCGACGTCGCCGCGAGCCTCGGCGTCCCCGCGATGACCGCCCACCGCGCCCTCACCGTGCACGAGCACGGCCCCTCCCGTCTCGCGCCCGGCACCCTCGCCGGCCGCACCGTCCTGGTCCAGGGCGGCGCCGGAGCCGTCGGGCACGCCGCGATCCAGCTCGCGGTCTGGGCCGGGGCGACCGTCATCGCGACGGTGAGCAGCGACCCCAAGGAGCGGCTCGCCCGTGCGGCCGGTGCGCAGCACGTGCTGCAGTACCCGGACGACGCGCTCGCCGACCGGATCCGCGAGCTCGCCCCCGAGGGCGTCCAGCACGTGGTCGAGGTCGCACCGGCTCAGAACGCCGCGCTCGACGTCGAGGTGCTCGCCAACCACGGCAGCATCGGGTACTACGCGAACAACAACGGCGACGAGTTCACCGTGCCGATCGTCGCGAGCTTCGCGAAGAACGCCCGGTGGCAGGGCCTGCTGCTCTACACGGTGGGCGAGGGGGCGCTGCAGGCCGCGGCCGAGGACATCACCGCGGCGCTCGTCGACGGCGCGCTCCCGGTGGGCGAGGAGGCGGGCCTCCCGCTGACCTGGTTCCCGCTCGAGGAGACCGCGGCCGCCCACGACGCGGTCGAGCAGGGCGCGACGGGAAAGGTGCTCATCCGCGTCGCCGACTGACCGCGAGGGCTCGCCTCTGATCGACTCCCGGCCGGATCAGCCCCGGAGCGGGGGCGAGCCCGGGACGGTCGAGCGGTCGGCCAGGCCGGCCACGAGCTCGGCGAGCGCCTCCTCCGCCGTGCGGGTCGGCGCCCAGCCGAGCTCGGCGCGGGCGCGCTCGGTCGACATGACCGGGACGTTGCCCGCGATGTCGAGCCAGCCCGCGTCGGTGCGCTGCAGGCGCAGGTGCCAGGTCGCGGTGACGACGGAGCGGAGCAGCCCGAACGGCACCGTGACCAGGCGGGCGCCGAAGGCGTGCGCCAGCCGCTCCGGAGTGAGGACCGGCTCGGCCGCGATGTTGAAGGCCCCGCCGGCGCGCCGGTCGAGCGCGCGCCAGAAGGCGTCGGCCACGTCGTCGGCGTGCACGCCCTGGAAGACGATGCTCCGCGGCAGCGGCAGGACCGGGATCCGGACCGCCTTCAGCCACCGCGTCGGGTAGTGGGGACCGCCGAAGAGCCCGGCGATCTCCGTCGCCGCTCCGCGCTGGAAGACGAGCCCCGGGCGCAGGCGTGTGACGACGATCTCGGGGTGCCGCTCCTCGAAGGCGTCGAGCTGCCGCTCGTTCGCGGCCTTGTGGCGGCTGTAGGTCGAGGTGTGCAGGCCGCCCGTGGGCCAGTCCTCGGTGACCCGGATCGACTTCGGCGCCGCGCTGTAGGCGCCCACGGACGAGGCGACGGCGACCTGGCCGACTCCCGCGGCGGCGACCGCCTCGAGCACGGCCGCGGTGCCTCCGACGTCGACCAGCCGCTGGAACGGCTCGTCGTGGCTGGGCTGCAGCGCCCAGGCGAGGTGGACGACGGCGTCGACGCCGGCGAAGGCCTCGCGGAGCCGCCGCGGGGCGACGCTCGACGCGAGGTCGATCTCGACCCAGCGCACGTCGCGGTACTCCTCCGAGCGGAGCCGAGGGGCCCGGCGGGCGATGCCCACGATCTCCTCCACCCCGGCCTCGCCGTGCAGGCGCCGCAGCAGCGCCGTCCCCAGGTTGCCGGTCGCCCCGACGATCGCGATCCGCATGGCGTCATCCCTCCGGGAGCGGCGCACGCCGACCCCCTTCTCCGAGGCTAGGCAGGGGCGCCGCCGAGGAGGAGCCGCTTGACAGCGGGCACGACGGGACGCTCGGCGGGGACCGCCGGCGGCCGGCGGGGTGAACGCTCCTCCCCAGGGCGGATGCGGCCTAGACCACGGCGGGAGCGGGCGCATCCCCCCGCGCGGCCGGCCGCCGATCCCTAGCCTGGGACGATGCTGCCGACACCGCCCCGCCGCGTCCTCCCCGTGCGACACGAGGTCGAGGGCGTCACGCTGCGGACGGTCGACACCGGTCCGGCCGGAGCGGGCGCGGTGTTCGTCCTGATCCACGGGATCGGGATGTCGCACCACACCTTCTCGCCGCTCGCCGCCCGCCTGAAGCGGCACGGCCGGGTGATCGGCGTCGACCTCGCCGGCTTCGGCGCGAACGCGCGCCCGCGGCGGAGGGTCGGCCTCGAGGACCACGCGCGGCAGGTCGAGCAGGTCCTCCGCGGACTGGGCGTCTCGCGCGCGGTCGTCGTCGGGCACTCGATGGGGTCGCAGGTGGCGGTCGAGCTGGGGCTGCGCGCGCCCGGCCTGGTCGACGGCGCGGTGCTGATCGGGCCGGTGGTGGATCCGCAGCGGCCCGGAGCGGTCCGCCAGGGGCTCGCGCTGCTGCGGGACTGCCTCGGCGAGCCGGTGGGCGTCGACGCGATCCTGCTGGCCGACTACCTGCGCGGCGGCCTGCGCTGGTACCTGCGCCAGCTGCCCGAGATGCTGAGGCATCCGGTGCAGGAGCGCGTCGCCCGGCTGGAGGTGCCGGTCCTCGTCGCCCGCGGCCGCGACGATCCGATCGCCACCCGTGACTGGTGCGAGCGGCTCACGGCCCACGCGCGCGAGGGGCGGCTCGTCGAGTTCGCCGGCTCGCGCCACGTCGTCCCCCGCACCGAGCCCGGAGCGCTCGCCCGCGAGATCCTCCGCTTCGCCGCTGCGCTCGGCGAGAGGCCCGCCGCCCCGCTCCCCCTCCGGTCGGAGCCGGCCGCATGAGCCGGCTCCGACGCCTGGTCCGCGACGCCGTCTGGTGGATCCGCGACTACGCCTACGCCGTCGCCTGGCAGGTACGCGGCGTCCTCTCGCGCCGCGCCCCGGACGACTACCTCGACGGCGACCGGCGGCCCGTCGTGGTCCTCCCGGGGATCTGGGAGACCTGGTCCTTCCTCCGCCCGATCATCGATCCGCTGCACGAGCGCGGGCACCCGCTCCACGTGCTGACGAGCCTCGGCCGGAACGGCCGCCCGGTCGCCCGGACCGCGGAGGACGTGGCCGCCTACCTCGCCGAGCACGGGCTCCGCGACGTGGTGATCGTCGCCCACAGCAAGGGCGGACTGATCGGCAAGTACGTGATGACCGAGCTCGACCCGGACGGCCGGGTCGACCGGATGGTCGCCGTGGCGACCCCGTTCGGCGGCTCCCGCTACGCGCCCTACCTGGTCCTCCGGAGCCTGCGCGCCTTCTCGCCGCGCGACGCCACGACCCTGCTGCTGTCGAGCCGCTCCGGAGCGAACGCGCGGATCACCTCCGTGTTCGGCCTCTTCGATCCGCACATCCCCGAGGGCAGCATGCTCGAGGGCGCGGTCAACGTCCGGATCGAGACCGGCGGGCACTTCCGCATCCTGAGCGACCCCGAGACGCTCACCGCGGTCGTCACGGCGGTCTCGGCGGAGGAGCGCGCCGACGGAGAGGCGCCCTGACGACGGCGGAACCCCTGACGACTCCGTAGCAACCCGCGTCGCCGCGGCGGAACCCCCTGGCGCCTCCGGCCCGCGAGGCGGAGCGTGGAGCCATGCCCGCCTCCTCCACCGGCCCGACCGAGCTCCTCCTCGTCCGTCACGGCGAGAGCCTCGCCAACATCGCGGCGAGCGCCGCCGAGGCCTCGGGGGCGCACGAGATCGCCGTCGACCGCCGCGACCCCGACGTCGAGCTCTCCCCCGCCGGCGAGGAGCAGGCCCGCGCGCTCGGCCGCTGGCTGGCCGAGGAGGCGCGGCCCGCCTCCGCCTGGACGTCGCCCTACCGCCGCGCCTCCGCGACCGCGCGTCTCGCCCTCGGCGAGGCCGGCATCGACCTGCGGCTGCGCCCCGACGAGCGCCTGCGCGACCGCGACCTCGGCGTCACCGACCGCCTCACCTCCGCCGGCGTGCGGGCCCGGATGCCCGAGGAGGTGGCGCGGCGCGAGTGGCTCGGCAAGTTCTACTACCGGCCGCCGGGAGGCGAGGCCTGGACGGACCTCGCGCTCCGCGTCCGCGCCTTCGTCGACCACCTCGCCGTCGCCGCGCCTCCCGGGCCGGCGATCCTCTTCTGCCACGACGCGGTCGTCCTCGTCCTCCGCTACGTCCTCGAGGGCCTCTCCGAGCACGAGCTGCTCGACATCGGCGCCTCGACGCCCGTCGCCAACGGCTCCGTCACCCGTCTCGTCCGCGACGGCGACGCGTGGCGCCTCGAGCTCTTCAACCGCACGTCCCACCTCGAGCGCTCCGGCGCCCCCGTCACCCGGCACGACGACCGCGCGGACGGAGAAGGAGACCCTCATGAGTGACCTCGTCTCCCGCGCCCTGCTCGAGCAGCGCTGGCCCCTCCCGGAGCCCGGAGGCTCGAAGCACTCCCGCGGCGACGTGGTCGTCGTCGGCGGCGCCCGCAAGACGCCCGGCGCCGCGATCCTCGCGGGGATCGCCGCGCTGCGGACCGGCGCGGGTCGCATCACGCTCTGCGTCGCCGAGTCGGTCGCGTCGGCCACCGCGGTCGCGCTGCCCGAGTGCGGAGTGGTCCCGCTCGCGGAGACGCGCACCGGCTCCGTCTCGGGCCGCGGGCTCGACGTCCTGGCCGGCGAGCTCTCCTCCGCCGACGTCGCCCTGATCGGACCCGGCCTGGACGACCCGCGCGCGACCGCCGCGACCCTCCGTGCCCTCGCTCCGCTCCTCGACGACGTGCCGGCCGTGCACCTCGACGCCTTCCCGCTCGGAGTCCTGCCCGGGCAGCGCCGTCTCGCACGGAGGCTCGCGGGCCGGCTCCTGCTGACCCCGAACTCGGAGGAGGCGTCCCGGCTCCTCGGCGAGGAGGTCGACGACGTCGAGCGGGCCGCCCTCGCGGTCGCCGAGCGCTACGGCGCGGTGGTGAGCCTGTTCAACACGATCGCCTCGCCCGACGGCGACGCGGTGCGGATCGAGGGCGAGCACCCCGGGCTGGCCACCGCGGGCAGCGGCGACGTGCTCGCCGGAGCGACGGCGGGCCTGCGCAGGCGCGGCGTCGATCCGATGGGCGCGGCCGCGTGGGGCGCGTTCCTGCACACGGAGGCTGACACGCGCCTCTCCGCGCGCATCGGCCCGGCCGGGTACCTCGCGAGCGAGATCCCGGGGGAGTTCCCGCGCGTGCTGGCGGGCTGAGCGGGGCGGGTGCGCTGAGGACGGCAGTCGTTCCGGACCGAGCCGGCGGCGTGAGCGGCGGCGATCACCGTGACCGCGGCGTCGACCTCAGTGCGCGACGTCGGCGACCGAGAACGCCACTCCCGGCGTGATCAGGATCGAGGTCTCGCGGGGCTCGCCCTCGCCCTGGTTCACCGTGATCCAGCGCGACGCGGAGCCGTCCAGGGCGCGGTCGATGCTCTCGCGCACCTCCGCGGCCGACGTCTCGCTCAGGCTGAACGGCGCTCCGCCGTAGATGATCTCGACGCGCTTCACAGCATGCTCTCCTCGCTCTGACGGGCGGTCCCGTGGGGCTCCTCGCTGATCCGCAGCCCGTGCGCCGTGTGCGAGTCGGCGAGCAGCTGGCGGATCCAGTCCGGGTTGATGTTCGGGGCACGGCCGCCGTGGTACTTGAAGCGCAGCGGGATGGCGGGGTGCAGCCAGATCGAGGTGCGTCCGTCGCCGACCGCCTGCGAGTCCTTCCACGAGAAGTAGAAGGACTCGTTGCGCGCGAGCTTCGAGCCGATCACGATCTGCAGGTGCGCCAGCAGACGGTCGTCGAAGTCGGCCTCGAGGGTCGAGTCGTAGATCAGTCGCCCCATCAGGCGGTTCTCCGTTCGGGAAGTCGCCCGTCCGCGAAGGGTCGGGCGGAGTCGTGAGTGTCGATCCTACCGGCGCCCCGGATGCTCACCAGGAGTCGTCCTCGCCGTGGAAGTGCGGGATCTCGGTGTCGACGGCGGAGAGGGGCCCGGCGCCGCCGTCCTCCTCGGCCACGGGGTGCGAGACGCCCAGGCGGGCCGTCTCGCGGGTGAAGCGCTCGACGAGCTCCTCGTCGAGCAGCTCCTCGGCTCCGTCGTCCTCGGACTCCGAGAACAGCTGGCTCGCCGGTCCGATCAGCAGCGCCGCCCGTCCGGGCCGGCCGGACTCCTGGCGGATCGGGATGTCGACCGTGATCGACCCCTTGGTGAGCGCCAGCGCCTCCGCGTAGGCCAGCAGCGACCGCGCGATGGCGGTACCCGTCAGCACGGAGCTGCCGGCGTAGTGGATGCGTTCCATGCCTCCTTCCTACTCCTCGGGCGGCCGCCCGGTCAGCGGTTGCGCGGTCGAGGCGGGGAGCGCTAGCGCCGCGTCGATCCGGCGGTCGAGCGCGTCGCGGACGGCCGGCCACTCGGCCGCGAGGATCGAGTGGACGGCCGTGTCGCGCCACGAGCCGTCGGCCCGCCGCTGGTCGTGGCGGAGCACCCCCTCGAACACGGCGCCGAGGCGGAGGATCGCGGCCCGCGAGCGCGCGTTCACCGCATCCGCCTGGAGCTTCACCCGCTCGTAGCCGCTGTCGAAGGCGAGTCCGAGCACCAGCCGCTTCGCCTCCGGGTTCACGACGGTGCCCCACGTCTCGGGCGCGTAGGCCGTCCAGCCGAGGTGGGCCGCCTCGCGCGTCTCGTCGAAGTCGGCCAGCGAGGTCGTGCCGACGACGCGCCCCTCCTGCAGCACAGCGAACGGCAGGCCCGTGCCCCAGGGGTAGTAGCGGTCGACGAAGGCGCGGAACTCCTCCGGGGTGCCGGGGAGGCCGGCGAGTCCCCCTCCGTAGCCGCCGGCGAACACCTCCGGACGCCCGATCGCCCGCCCGAGCGGCTCGACGTGCTCGGCGGCGAGCGGCTCGAGGACGATCGAGCGGCCGACGAGCGTGACGGAACCGGGGCGGCGGGGACTGCTCATGCGATCAGTGTGGGGCACCGTGCCAGCATGGCTCCATGAGCACCGCCGCGCTGTTCGAGTCCGCCGCCGCCGCCCTCGTCGGTCTGCTCGCGCAGGTGCGGGACGACCAGTGGGAGCAGCCGGGGCTCGGCGTCTGGGACGTCCGCGGCCTCGCGGGCCACGCGTCGCGGGCGGTGCTGACGGTCGAGGCGTACCTCCTCGCTCCGGAGCCGCCCGAGCCGACCATCGAGGACGCGCTCGACTACTACGCCGCGCTGGCCGGGAACGTCGCCGACCCCGCGGCGGTGGCGCGGCGCGGGGTCGAGGCGGGGCTGCTGCTCGGCGACAGGCCGGCTCAGGCGCTGGCGGAGGCGGCGGGCCGCGCGGTCGAGCTGGTCGCCGCCCAGCGTCCCGGCCGCCTCGTCGCCGTGGGCGGCCACGCGATCGAGCTGGACGAGTACCTCCGGACCCGGCTGCTCGAGCTGGTCGTGCACACGCTCGACCTCTCGCGGGCCACCGGGATCCCGCACGTGCTGCCCGGCGAGGCCGTCGAGGCGTGCTGCGCGCTGACCGGCGGGCTGGCCGCTCGAGCCGGACGCGGCGAGGAGCTCCTGCTCGCGCTGAGCGGGCGGGAGCCCCTCGCCGCGGGGTTCTCGGTGGTGTGAGGGCGCCGGCCCTCCGGCTGCGGGTTCTGCGCGGCGCCGGCCCTCGGGGCACCGGGTCCTCCGTGGTGAGGGCGCCGATCCTCGGGCCGCGGGTTCTACGTGGTGCCGGTCCTCAGGCCACGGCGAGAGCGGCGACCGGCGACACCTTCGTGGCGCGGCGGGCGGGCAGCACGGCCGAGACGACCGTGATCACGACACCGACCACGAGCACCGCCACCAGGATCGGCACCGGGACGGTCGGCGGGATCAGTCCGATGCCCGGCAGCGAGCCGAACACCGAGATCGCGCCGCACCAGCCGTAGACGATCCCGAGCACGATGCCGAGCACCGCGGCAGCGATGATCATCTGCGCCGCCTCGAGCACCACCATCGACCGCACCTGCGAGCCGGTGAAGCCGAGCGCGCGGAGCAGGCCCAGCTCGCGCCGGCGCTGCAGCACGCTGAGCGACAGCGTGTTGACCATCCCGACGGCGGCCAGGACGACCGAGAAGCCGAGCAGGACGCTCATCACCGCGGTGCTCACCTGGATGAACTGCTCGAACGCCGCGATCACCTCGGGGTTCGTCTCACCCGAGCGCTCCATGATCGTGCCGAAGGTGGCGGCGGCGACCGCGAACATCGTGACCAGCGACACTCCGATGACCAGTCCGATGACGGCGCGGGCGCTGCGCGCCGGATTGCGGACGGCGTTGGCGGACGCCAGGCGGGCGACGGGGCCCCGGCCGAAGGCGCGGCCCACGAGGGCCGTGAGCGGAGGGAGCAGGACGGGCGCCCCGAGGATCACGCCGGTGAAGGACGCCATGCCTCCGACCAGCCCGAGGAGGACGCCGCCGGGGTTGGCGAGCCCGAGGACGACACCGGCGGCGAGCAGCAGCGCGCCGACCACGACGAAGACGATCGCCGTGACGTTGCGGGCGGTGCGGCCGCGCAGCTCCTCGTAGCGGGGCTCGGCGGAGGATCCGGCGGCCTGCGACGGCGCGACCGCGAGCACGCGGCGCGATCCGGACCACGAGGCGATGACCGTCGAGGCGACCACGGCGATCAGCGGCAGCACGAGGCCGGGCGAGACGAGCGGGTAGTCGAAGCGGGGCAGGGTGCCGCTCCGGATGGCGAGCTCCGCGGCGAGCGCCACGAGAGCGACGCCGGCGACCAGGCCGATCGCCGCTCCGAGGAGCCCCTGCAGGAGGCCCGTGCGGACGATCCCGCTGCGCAGCGACCGGCCGGAGGCGCCGAGCAGGCGGAGCAGGGCGATCTCGCGGGTGCGCCCGGCGATGACGGTCGAGACCGCATTGGCCGTGACGATCCCGCCCACGAACACCGCGATGCCGAAGAAGACGGCGCCGACCATCCCGAGCATGAGGGCGACCTGGCCGATGCCGTCGATCCCCGCTGCCGCGAAGGCCGCGACCATGTCGGCGATGACCTGCACCAGCACGGCGCCGAACGCCGCGGCGAGTGCGGCGACGGTGACGATGGCGCCCCCGCCCTGGCTCGAGCCCGTGCGCACGCCGCTCACGCCGCGCCCTCCATCGTGAGCATCGCGCGCGAGATCTCCTCGGCGCTCATCCCGCGGCGGTCGTCGACGACGGCCCCGTCGCGGAGGAAGACGATGCGGTCGGCGTAGGCCGCCGCGATCGGGTCGTGGGTGACCATGGCGATCGACTGGCCGTACTCGCGGGTGGAGGCCCGGAGCAGGCTGAGGACCTCGCGGCCGGTGCGCGAGTCCAGGTTGCCGGTGGGCTCGTCGGCGAAGATCAGCTGCGGCCGGGTGGCGAGGGCGCGGGCGATCGCCACACGCTGCTGCTGCCCGCCCGAGAGCTCGTGGGGCCGGTGCGTGAGGCGCTCGCGGAGCCCGAGGGACTCGATCAGCCGGGCGATCCACTGCTCCTCGTCGCCGGTCACGGAGCGGCCGTCGAGCTCGAACGGGAGGCGGATGTTGCCGCGCACGTCGAGCGTGGGGACGAGGTTGAAGGCCTGGAAGACGAAGCCGACGCTGCGGCGGCGGAGCACGGTCAGCTCGGCGTCGCTCATCGAGGTGATCTCGGCGTCCCCGAGGAACACGCGGCCGGAGGAGGCGGTGTCGAGGCCGGCGAGGACGTGCATGAGCGTCGACTTGCCGGATCCGCTGGGGCCCATCACCGCGGTGAACTCGCCCCGCTCGATCGAGAGCGTGACGTCGTCGAGGGCGACGACGGGCGGCGTGCTGCCGTAGAGCTTGCGCACGCCCTCGACGCGCGCCACGACGGAGGAGGTCTGGTTCTGCATGTCCTCGACGCTACGGAGGCACCCGTGTCGCCGGCGTCGTCCGCAGTGGCTCGCGGCATCATCCCTCCGGCGGACCCGCGATGGTCCTGCGGGGTCAGCGGGGCCGGAGTCCCGCCCGGCGGAGGGCGAGGGCCGCCAGCGCGGCGGTGACGGCGGGGTCGCCGGTCCGCCAGCCCGCGGCGGCGTCCGGGTGCGCGGCGAGGATGTCGCGGGGGGACGCCTGGGTGAGCGCGCGCAGGGCCAGCAGCTCGGTGCCGCCGCCGGTCGAGCCGAGGGCGCGCAGCTCGGCGGTCCGGCGGGCGAAGCGGAGCCGGGGCCGGAGCCAGAGCACGGCCAGGAGCAGGAGCGGGAGGCCCCCGACGGCGAGCCCGGCGACCACGGCCAGGGCGCTCGCGAGCTGCTGCTGGTCGCGTCCGGCGGCGGCCAGCACGGAGCCGGCCCCGCTCGCCTCGTCGAACGGCGCGCGCACGGCGTCGCCGAGCAGGGGGATGCCGCCGAGGGTGGTCCCGGCGTCGCTCATGGTCGAGCCGAAGCCGCTGCCGGCGCTCTCGAGCCGCCGGCCGATCTCGGCCAGGCCGGCGATCAGCGAGCCGACCGCGATCCCCGCGGCGATCGCCACGACGGCCACGCCGAGAGCGAGGGCGTCGGCCAGGATCTGCCGCGCGCGGACGGCCGGGAGGTCGGCGTAGATCTGCATGCGCCGATTATCCGGCGCGCTCGGCGGCGGTCGTGTCCACACCGGAGGAAGGATTCGTCGAGAGGGCCCGGGATCCGCGTCACTCCGCGAGGTCCCCGACGTTCTTCCTCCGTTGTGACCACGTCGGCCGCCTCCGAGAGGTCTGCCCGACCCGGCTCCTCGCCGCTTCTAGTCGAGCAGGTCGTGCAGCACGACGACCTGCTCGCGCTCCGGCCCGACGCCGATCGCCGAGAACCGGGCGCCGCTCATCGCCTCGAGCGCGCGCACGTAGTCCTGCGCGGTCTGCGGCAGGTCCGAGAACTCGCGGCAGCCGGAGATGTCCTCCTGCCAGCCGGGGAACTCCTCGTAGATCGGCTTCGCGTGGTGGAAGTCGCTCTGCGAGACCGGGACCTCGTCGTGGCGCACGCCGTCGACGTCGTAGGCGACGCAGACGGGGATGGTCTCGAGGCCCGAGAGCACGTCGAGCTTGGTGAGGACGAAGTCGGTGACCCCGTTGATCCGCGCCGAGTAGCGGGCGATCGGGGCGTCGTACCAGCCGCAGCGGCGCGGGCGGCCTGTCGTGGTGCCGAATTCGAAGCCCTGCCGGCGGAGGTACTCGCCCCACTCGTCGAAGAGCTCGGTCGGGAACGGGCCGGCGCCGACGCGGGTCGTGTACGCCTTGATGACCGCGATGACGCGGTCGATGCGGTTCGGTGCGACTCCGGAGCCGGTGGCCGCTCCTCCCGAGGTCGCGTTGGAGGAGGTGACGAACGGGTAGGTGCCGTGGTCGACGTCGAGCATCGTGGCCTGGCCGGCCTCGAACAGCACCGTTTTGCCCGCGTCGAGCGCCTGCGAGAGGACGAGCGACGTGTCGGCGACCATCGGGCGGAGGCGCTCGGTGTACTGCAGCAGGTCCTCCAGCACCTGCTCGACCAGGATCGCGCGGCGGTTGTAGACCTTCACCAGCAGGTGGTTCTTCTGGTCGAGGGCGCCCTCGACCTTCTGGCGGAGGATGTTCTCGTCGAAGAGGTCCTGGATGCGGATGCCGACGCGGTTGATCTTGTCGGCGTACGCCGGGCCGATGCCGCGGCCGGTGGTGCCGATCTGGCGCTTGCCGAGGAAGCGCTCCGTCACCTTGTCGAGGGTGCGGTGGTAGCTGGTGATGACGTGCGCGTTGGCGCTGACGAGCAGCTTCGACACGTCGACGCCGCGCGCGCTCAGCGCCTCGAGCTCGTGGAACAGCACCTCGATGTCGACGACGACGCCGTTCGCGATGACCGGGACGACGCCCGGGGTGAGGATGCCGGAGGGGAGCAGGTGCAGGGCGTACTTCTCGTCGCCCACCACGACGGTGTGCCCGGCGTTGTTGCCGCCGTTGAACTTCACGACGTAGTCGACGCGGCTGCCGAGGAGGTCGGTGGCGCGTCCCTTGCCCTCGTCGCCCCACTGGGCGCCGGTGATGACGATTGCTGGCATGGCGTGTCCTTCTCGACGGGAGGGGCGGGGGTGGGCCGGTGCGGCGCGGCAGTCGTGCCGCCTCCGCGCGACCAGCCGCTCGATTCTAGCGGAGGGGCCGGAGGACGGCTCCAGCGCTCGGGGTCGGCCCCGCGGACTCGACCGGCTCCGGGCCGGCACCGCGGACGCATCGCCGAGCAATGCTCTCGATCCCGTCATGCGCAGTTCACACGCGGCGCATAGATTCGAGGACGTTCACACTCCACTCATCACGCGAACAGGACCACGATGCGCAGACTCCGCGCCGCAAGCCTCCTCGCCGTCGTCGCACTCGGAGCCGCCACCGCCGCTCCGATCGCCTCGGCCGCCCCTCTCGACGACGGCGTCGAGCTCACCCTGGTGTCGACGACCGACACGCACGGGCACGTCTACGACTGGGACTACTTCGCGAACGCGCCGTACCCGGCCGACGGTGCGCTCGGCCTCACCCGCGTCGCGACCGAGGTCGACCGCCTCCGCGCCGAGAAGGGCGAGGAGTCCGTGCTCGTCATGGACAACGGCGACGCGATCCAGGGCACGCCGCTCACCTACTACTACGGCCTCGGCGACGGCGCCGCGGGCGTCCTCTCCGGCGAGACGACGCACCCGATGGCCACCGCGTTCAACACCATCGGCTACGACGCGCAGGTCGTCGGCAACCACGAGTACAACTACGGGCTCGACATGCTCAGCGCGTACGAGGGCGACCTGAACGCCCCGCTGCTGGGCGCGAACGTCGTCGACGTCGCCACCGGCAAGCCGTACCACGACCCCTACACGCTGATCGAGCGCGAGATCGACGGGAAGACGGTCACCGTCGGCGTCCTCGGCCTCGTCACCCCCGGCGTCCGCGTCTGGGACAAGCAGTACGTCGACGGCGTCCTCGAGTTCCAGGACATGGTCGCCGCCGCGAAGCAGTGGGTCCCGATCGTGCAGGAGCAGGCGGACGTGGTCGTCGTCCTCGCGCACACCGGCCAGGGCACGGTGCCGGACGCCGAGTACGACCCGGCCGACCTCAACGAGGACGTCGTCAACAACATCGCGACGCAGGTCCCCGGCATCGACGTGGTCGTCGCCGGCCACAGCCACAAGGACCTGCCGCAGACGCTGTTCACCAACGTCGCCGGCGAGCAGGTGCTGGTCACCCAGCCCGAGTTCTGGGCGCAGGGCCTCACCGAGGTCACCCTGAACCTGGTGCCGGACGCCGCGGGCGGCCTCGAGGTCGACTGGTCGGCCGGGAACGCACCCGTCACGCAGCCCGTCTACGCGAAGGACATCGCCGAGGAGTCGCCCGCACTGGTCGACGCCCTCGCCGAGCAGCACGCCGCCACGATCGAGTACGTGAACACCCCCGTCGCCGACTCGGTCGAGGAGCTCTCGGCCGCGACCTCGCGCTACGAGGACACCCCGATCATCGACTTCATCAACACCGTCCAGGCCGAGACCGTCGAGTCGGCGCTCGAGGGCACCGAGTGGGCCGACCTGCCGGTGATCTCGCAGGCGTCGCCGTTCTCGCGCACCGCCGTCTTCCCGAAGGGGCAGGTCAGCATCCGCGACATCGCGGGCCTGTACATCTACGAGAACACCCTCCGCGGAGTGGAGCTGACCGGAGCCGAGGTGCGCGACTACCTCGAGTTCTCGGCCCGCTACTTCGTGCAGACCGCCGAGGGCGCCGTGTTCGACCCCGAGACCGGCACCAACGCGACGACCGAGGACCGCCCCGACGGCATCCCGGACTACAACTACGACGCGATCTCGGGCCTGGACTACGTGATCGACGTCTCCCAGCCCGCCGGCTCGCGGATCCGCGGTCTCGCCCACGCCGACGGCACCCCGGTCGCCGACGACGATCGCTTCGTGATGGCGGTCAACAACTACCGCCAGAGCGGCGGAGGCGCCTACCCGGCCGTCGCGCAGGCACCGCTCGTCTACGACGAGCGTCTCGAGATCCGCCAGCTCCTCATCGACTGGTCGACCGCCCGCGGCGTGATCGACCAGGCCGACTTCTACGACCCCAACTGGTCGCTGACGACGGAGCCCGCCGCCGAGGTCCCGGTCACCCCGGCGCCGACCGAGCCCGGCACCCCGACGGAGCAGCCCACCACAGCTCCGTCGCCGCACCCCACCACCACGGCGGCCCCCGTCGCGGGAGGCTCCGGCCCGGGCTCGCTCGCGAACACCGGCGCCGACGCGGCCGGCCTGATCGGCGGAGCCCTCGTGCTGCTGCTGTCGGGTCTCGCGCTGGTCGTCGCGCGACGCCGCCTCGCGGCCTAGCCGAGCAGGGCACGGGCGGCGGTCGGCGGGGTCTCCCGCCGGCCGCCGTTCGCCGTTCCGGAGGATCGCGGGACGATCGGGCCGCGGACCGGCGGCTCAGTCCCCGCGGCGTCGCGACCGGCGGGCCCGCCAGGCCGAGAACGCCCCGGTCGACCAGAGCGCCCAGACCACCAGCAGGGGCTGGAAGACGAGCCGCACCGCGCGCGCCGCGTCCGTCTCGAGGCCGAACGCCGGCGTCCGCGTCACCAGCTGCGAGATGTTCCCCGGGAAGACCGCGACGAAGAACGCGGCCACCACGACTCCCACGATCACGCGCCACCGCACGAGCACGACGAGCGCGAGCCCGAGCGCGATCTCGACGACGCCCGACGCGACGACCACCAGGTCCGGGTCGGCCGGCAGCCACGGCGGGACCTGCGCCTGGAAGGCCTGACGCGCGACCGTCAGGTGCGCCGTGCCGGCCGTGACGAGCAGCAGGCCCAGGAGGATGCGGGCGAGAGTGCGCAGAACGGAGCGGCGTCCTCCGTCGGGCGCTGTGGCGGCGGTCATGCCCCCCAGTCTGCGCTCGGAGCCCGCTCGCGCCGACCGCGCGCGCGTTCCGGCGGCGCCCCGTATCCTCGTTACCGCCCCGTCCGCAGACCGTGAAACGAGTTCCATGAGCACCCTGCCCCGCCTGATGGCCTTCGACCTCGACGACACCCTCGCCGCCTCGAAGTCCCCCGTCGACCCGGCGATGGCCGACCTCTTCGTGAAGCTGCTCCAGGCCACCGAGGTGTGCATCATCTCGGGCGGCCAGATCGGCCAGTTCCGGATGCAGGTGCTCGACCGCCTCGAGGGCGCCGACCCCGAGGTGCTCGCGAAGCTGCACCTCATGCCCACCTGCGGCACGCAGTACTACCGGTACGAGAACGGCGACTGGGCGCAGATCTACGCCGAGAACCTCACCGAGGACGAGAAGTCGCGCGCGCTCGCCGCCGTCGAGGAGAAGGCGAAGGAGCTCGGCTACTGGGAGTCCGAGACCTGGGGCCCGATCCTCGAGGACCGCGACTCGCAGATCACCTTCTCGGCCCTCGGCCAGTCCGCGCCCGTCGAGGTCAAGCAGGCCTGGGACCCGGACGGCGAGAAGAAGAACACCCTCCGTGAGGCCGTGCAGGCCGTGCTCCCCGACCTCGAGGTCCGCTCCGGCGGCTCGACGTCGGTCGACATCACCCGGAAGGGCATCGACAAGGCGTACGGGATGAACAAGCTCACCGAGCTGACGGGCATCCCTCTCGACGACATGATCTTCGTCGGCGACCGCCTCGACCCGGACGGCAACGACTACCCCGTCAAGGCGATGGGCGTCGAGTGCTTCGCCGTCGAGGGCTGGCACGACACCGCCGCGTACCTCCGCTCCTACGGCCTGTAGGCCGCGCCCCGCGAGCCTCTGCCGCGGCGGGGGCGCTGCGGCAGGGCGGCGCCGGGCGGGCGGCGTTCAGCGGTCCTCGTTCAGCGAGCCGGCGGCGGTGCCGCCGAGGGCGAGCCGGAGCCGCTTGGGCAGTCCGGCGACGACGATCGCGTGGGACTCCTCGATCAGCTCCAGCACCAGCCCGGACTCCACCGCCCCGCCCGCATCGACGGTCACCCAGTGCTTCTTGTTCAGGTGGTACCCGGGCTCGATGCCCTCGACCCCCGCGACGAGGTGCACCACGTTCTCGGGCAGCGCCTTGACGCTCACGACGGGGCGCTCGAAGCGCTCCGACTCGAGCGCGAAGACCTTCCCGGCGACCTTCCACACCCGCGTGCCCGGGCCGAACGGGAAGCTCGCCTCCGCCCCCGCGAGCCCCTCGAGGAGCCGCCGTACCGCCGTGTCGTCCATCCGATCATCCTCCCGCACCCGACTGCGCCGGAGGCGGAACGCGCCCGCTCACCGGACCCGACCCGAGTCCCATCGGAGCGGCGCCCGTCGCCGCCGCTCCGGCGCCGAGGTCGGACGACGCGACGGCAGCGTCGGAGGAGCCGGAACGGAGCGGACGTCCTGATGGGTCGATGAGCGACTGCGGATGCGCCGGCGATCCTCCTCTCGCCGCCGGGGATCCGCGAACGAGCCCGCGCCCGGCCGAGGTGAGGCCGATCAGTCGGATCACGACGAGGCCGTGCAGCCGACGGAGACGCTGCACCTGAACGAGGAGGACGCCCTCGGGAGGCGGTCCTGCCCGTGCGCGCCTGGTGACGGAATCACGAAGGCCGTAGAGGCCATCCTCCGATCGGCCTTGTAGGGGTTCCTCGGGCGGGAAAGCGAGCGGGGAGACGCATCCGGGCAGCCGACACCGGAGCGCCTCATCCGGCCGGACTCACGGCCCGATCGATCCGCCAGGAGAGAGAAGGAACACAAGCGGGAGACGGCTCTGCGCCTCACCTGTCGATCAATCATCTCTCTTGCGGCAGAACAGGGCGACCTCGGAGTGAGGCGGATAGTCGTTCCGCCGCCGTTTCGGAGCCTCTCTCATCTGTCTCGAGATCGTCGAACCCCGTTGCGTGGAATTACTTGGTGTGCAGTAGTCTCAGGCCTGCCGCGGGAAGGACAGCCCTCTCGCGAAATCAATCGTCGCGGAAAAACTCTCGGGACGCTGCGACATGAGCAGTGGATCTTCCGAGGGAACGTCTGCCGTCTACGGCTCAGGTCGTTCGTTGAAGATCCGCAGGCCATTCGTCCAACCAGAGAGGCATATTATGTCGAACACGTCCCCTTCTGATTCGCCCGTTCCGGCTCGCAATGCGGTTCCCGGCCGCCGGACCGTCCTGCAGGCGGCCGCATGGACCACTCCCGTCGTCGTCGCGGCGATCGGTGCGCCGCTCGCCGCCGCATCGGCCCCGGTGACCGTGCGCACGGTCGCTTTCGTCGACCAGGAGGGTGGCGATGCCACTACTTCCTACACGACGAGCAGCTGCAACCCGTTCAACGCCTACCTCCAGGTGAGCGATTCCGGAGTTCCGGCCGCCGCAGGCATCGCGGTGACGGTGACTCTGCCGACCGCGCTGCGCTGGTACGACGGCACGGCCACACCTCGCACGCTGTTCACGGGTGCCGGCGGAAGCCTCCTCCTGGAGGGCTTCAACGGTCTGCGTTTCGCCACCGCCGGAGTCAGCCAGACGGGCACCATCACGGCCACGACAGCAGGCGTGGTGAATCCGGCCCAGCCGACCGTTCCCGTGGCCGATGCGACCACCGCAGCGATCGTGAACGGCACCAGCGGCACCCGCACCTCGACCTTCCGCGGACGTCGCAACAATGTCGAGTCCGAGATGCCGGAAGCTGTCACCACTGTGGTCGATTTCGCAGTCGCGTGGACCGGCGTCGGTGACACGGCTGCGTCTGCGACCTACCTGAGCTACGTCGTCTCCCAGGACGGCGACGTCTACTCGCACACCGCCCCCTCCGGCGGCTTCTACGAGTGGGACACGACGACCCCCATCCGCATCGGCATGACCAGCATCGCGGCGGATGACGGTCTGATCATCGCCGGCGGCGACCGCGGAGCCCGCCTGTTCTCGGCCAGCGGCAGCACGGTGTACGACTGGGACGGCGTCGCGCTCGCGGCCGCGCCCGGAGGCCGCACTGTCCTCGACATCGCCGTGTCGTTCAGCGACGACAGCCTGTGGCGGGTGTCGCTCGTCGCGACCGACGGGACGGCATGGGAGGCGACGAAGACCATCGAGGCCGGAGCGTCTTGGTCGCCGTGGACGCAGGTCCTCGCCACAGTCACCGGGCTGCGTCAGGTCGCCGCCGACACCCAGGTCTTCGGCGCGACGCGTCGCATCTTCGCGACGACGGCCGCTGTGTTCGACCAGGACGGCACCCAGCTCACCGCACTTCCGGCCGGACGCACGGCGAAGGACCTCGGAGTCGAGATCGGCGGCAACTGGATCAACGTGATCGGTGACAACAACCAGTACTACCGCACCCCGTTGAGCAACCCCGGGACGTGGGACAGCAACAGCACCGGCAGCCCCGTCGTCACGATCACGAACGTCACCAGCGTGGCGTCGGCCTCGACGCCGAACATCGGCATCCGCGCGTTCTACGTGGCAGGCGCGGCACTCTGCGGCTGAGCTGATCACCAGGGGGCGCCCTGACGACGGCGCGCCCCCCGAGCAGGACTCGCGGGTCCGGTGACGTCCTCCCCTCGATCACCGAGGGAGGACGTCACCGGACCCGCTCGTGCGAGCGGATGCCTCGCTCACAGGACGACCGGCTCGGGCGGACGGGGACAGGGCCTCGATCCCCGGTCGCGCTCACCGGCCCGAACCCGACACGACCCGAGCGATCCGCGACGTCCTGAACGGAGAGCGGAAGCGCCCCGGGAAGCCGTGACACGGCTCGTCATCGGCTCCGAGCAGCTCCCCGTCGAGGCAGGATCGTCCGCCGGCGAGGCACTCGCCCCCGGAGCGCCCGACCACGGGCGCCTGGCCGCGGCCGTGGCCGGAGCCGATGACCGCAGACGCATGCGCCGATCTCGGCTCCACGCCCAGGAGCACTCCGGCGCAGCACCTGTCCGTCTCGATGAGCACGAGTGTGCCGTCGTCGTTTCCGGCAGCGGAAGCGTCCTGCTCGTCCCTGCCGGCGACGACGTGCCCGCCGTCGGTGCCCGACGATCGTCCGCCGGTCTCCCCTCGCGAGCTCTCGCGGCGCCTCTCCCGAGTCTTCTCCTGCCGTTGCGCGTCACGCCCCATCGACAGCGGCGGGACGCCGCGACACCGCATCAGCACCGGACGCACGAGCGCCGACCGCGCGAGCCGAGAGACCTGAGCCGCCCGACGGATCCGACCCGCCGAACCACCTCGACTCCCCGTGCTCGGGACGTCTCCGCCGCCGACGTCCGAGCGGTCGTCGACGGCGCACAACGGAGGTCCGAGCGCGTCCTCATCGTCGGGGAATAGTCGGAATAGCCGAGAGCATCCCCTAGGAGGGGCCTTTGCGCGGAGCTTCGCTCAGGACGGAGGAGCACGACGCCCGACCACTACGCTGAGGGCAGGTCGCTTATGCGAGAGAACAGCGGTCAGTCGCAGACAGGGCTCACACGGTGAAACTGCAAACACCCACTTCCACGAAGAGCTCTTCCTCCGAGAAGGGCCGGAGCTCCTGGTCCCGAGCAGTGGCCAGAAAACTCGTCATCACCGATGTCCTCGTCATCGTGTTCTCGGTCTTCAGCAGTCAGTTCTTCTGGTTCGGAGTGGAGAGCCGAGAATTGTTCGTGGCCGGCCATCAGCCGGAGATCGCGGGCCTGCTCGCGAACTACTGGATCGTCTCCTCGATGATCGTGGTGCTGTGGGCCGCCCTGTTGAAGTTCTACGCCACACGCGAAGACCGTGTCCTCGGCGGAGAGGTGACGGAGTACAAGCGCATCCTCGATGCGACGCTCCTGCTGTTCGCCGTGATCACGTGCGTCGCCTACCTCGGCCAGATCGGCTTCGCCCGCGGGTACATCATCACCGCGCTCCCGCTCGGCCTCGTCCTGCTCTGGCTCGGACGCGGAGCCTGGAGGGTGTGGCTGCGGCAGCAGCGGAGCGCGGGCCGGTACTCCTCCTCCGTCGTCCTCGTCGGCTCGCCACGGAGCGTCGAGCACATCTACCGCGAGCTCGTCCGCGCCACCGGGGCCGGGTATCTCGTTGTCGGCGTGTGCATCCCCGAGGATCTGGCCAGCGATCGGGTGAGCGGGTGGGGGGTGCCTGTCTTCGAGAACATCACGGTGGATGCGGTGCCGGGCATCCTGAACCGGACCGGCGCCGATACCGTCATCATCACGAGCAGCGACCACCTGCCACCCGAGCAGATCCGACAGTTGAGCTGGAGTCTCGAGCCGAGGCGCCAGCACCTGGTCATGGCGCCGAGCCTCACCGACATCAGCGGACCGAGGATCCACATGCGCCCGGTGGCGGGCCTTCCTCTCGTGCACATCGAGACACCTCGATTCGAGGGCAGCAAGCAGGCCCGCAAGCGTGCCCTCGACATCGTCGGATCGCTGAGCCTCATCGCCGTGCTGATGCCTCTCATCGCCTCGGTCGCACTGGCCGTCAAGCTGACGAGCTCGGGGCCCCTGTTCTATCGCCAGACGCGGATCGGCATCAACGGCAAGCCCTTCGGCATGATCAAGTTCCGCTCGATGGTGGTGAACGCTCATGATCAGCTCGCCGAGCTGCTCGCCGCTCAGGGAACGTCCGGAACACCACTGTTCAAGATCACTGACGACCCTCGCATCACACCGATCGGACGCTTCATGCGCAAGTACTCGATCGACGAGGTCCCTCAGCTCTTCAACGTGCTGAGAGGCGACATGTCGCTCGTCGGGCCGCGGCCGCAGGTGGCGGGAGAAGTCGAGCTCTACGACGAGGCCGCGCGCCGGCGCCTCAACGTCAAGCCGGGCATGACCGGACTCTGGCAGGTCAGCGGGCGGTCGACGCTCTCCTGGGAGGACGCCATCCGACTGGATCTCTACTACGTGGAGAACTGGTCGTTCACCGGGGACCTCGCGCTGCTCGCAAGAACCGTGCAGGCCGTCGTCGCCCCCGGAGGCGGCGCCCACTGACGCATCGGGCCACCGCGCGAGCGGCCGGTCCTCACATCTCGGTGACGACCGCGTCGTCGATGCCGACCGTTCCCGCGGCGGGGTCGTTCAGGCCGACGGTCACGCGGAAATGCGACGCCCAGGACGGCGCCTGGCGATCCACGCCGGTCGCGGGTCTTACCCGGAACGGGAGTGCCGCGGCCATCGCCGCCATCGACTGCGTCGTCGAGGAGACGGGCTCCGAGCGGACGGTGACAGGGATGCCGCGGGCGTCACGACCGGAGACGGTGACGAAGGACTCCGAGACGATCATCGACCCGTTCGCAGCGGCCTGTCCGATGACGAGGTCGGCGGCGTAGACCCGCCCGGGTCTGCTGAGCACATCGAACGAGAGACTCGTCTGTCCGGTGCCTGTCTTCCGGACCAGGAGCCGCCCTGACGCGACGGCGAGCGTGGCCGACGGGCTCGCACTCCGAGAGGTGGCGTCCGGAGTGTCCAGGTACGCGTCCGCGACCGTGCCCACATCGAAGGCTCCATCGACGAGCCGGTTCGCGGCGCGGTGGACGAGAACCGAGGTCGGCACGACGGAGGGCTCGTCCAGGATCGAGACGTCCGCCAACCGGACGAGTCCGGTCCCTCCGACGAGGTAGCCCGATGCCGGAGCGACGTTGCGGAAGGAGGTGCTCGTCACGACGATCCCGCCTCCCCAGCTCCTGTGAGCCGTCTCGAAGACTGTGGCCGCCGCCAGCGGGGCGGCGGCGGAGACCGTGCCGCCGTTGATGCTGATCCTGGCCGTCGTCGTCGCAGCGGTGGAGAACGCGCTGACCGTGCTCGCCGGGGTCAGGCGGACGGTCGCAGCGTGCAGCGTGACGGCACCCCCTGAAGCCTCGACCGCGCGATCGCATCCGCTGATGGCCAGCGACGTCGTGTGCAGCTCGCCACTGGTCGACGCGGAGGACAGTCCCGTCGTGCACGAGCGCACAGAACCGCCGACCATCGCGAGATTCGACCCAGGGGCAGTGCCGGCGACCAGGACGCCCGTGCCGCACTCCTCCACGGCCACGTGGAAGAGGCGCAGATGCTCGGCGCCGGGACCGAACCGGACACCCGTCTCGAATCCGATGATCTCCACTCCGTACAGTCCTGCGCCTCGGACGCCTGTCGCCGAGGACAGCTCGAGGCCGACGGATCCAGGAGCCGCTCGGCCGGGACCCGTGAGGCGCAGTCCGCGCAGGCTCACGCGCGTGTGCGGCGCATCATCGGAGGCCTCGGAGGCGGTGAGGACGAGCGCCGATCCCGACACCGCCGTCGCATCGACATCGCCTCCGGCGAACTCCATCGACACACGCGAGAGGTCGATCGTCAAGGGTGCTGTCAGCACGACGGGCTCGGAGACGACCAGGAAGGACTCGGTCGCGAGGGCGTGAGCCGCGTCGAGAGCGGCCCGGAGCCGCTGCTCAGCAGTCGCTCCCGGGAACTCGGTCGAGTCCCGGAAGCCGTCCAGCCGTGCGTCCGGGAAGGCGTTGGCCGCTGTCGCCGGGGGGGCCGTCGCCACCGCCGTCACGGCGCCCGCGCCCGCTGCCGCCGTCAGGCTCAGAAGCGCCCGTCGTCCTCGATCCCGCGATGATGCTCCCATTCCCGAACAGTACGGAGGAAAGGCCGCCGTCACGACCGCCGTTCACACCCCCCGCACGGCGCACACTGCTGCACGATGTCTCACCTTCAGCGCGAGGGCAGCCGGTGGACCACGTCTGCTGTGCTCAGCTCCAGGAGGAAACTGAGCACGTCCTCCTCGAGGACCTCTCGGGGGACGCCGAACTCGTCGGCGAGCCCCGCGAGGATCTCGACGGTCGTGGACGGATGCTCGAGCCTTCTCCAGATCGCGTGCGCCGTGCCCTTCAGCACGAGGGGCACGGGAAACGGCGACAACAGGTTCAGCAGCACCGCCTGCGCGTCGTCCTCGACGAAGGCCAGCTGATCGGATCGCGCCCACACGGCGTGATCCAGAGCTCCCGGATCGACGGTGGTCACGAGTGGGTCGCATTCTCTCGGCGACGGCGTCGACGATCGGCGGCGAGCGAGCGCACGAGCCCGAGGAACGCCCGCAGATCTGACAACGACGGCCGATCGAAGCGGACCATCCCCGTCTCCGCAGCCCTCCGGCGCGCCCGGCGTGTGAGACCGATCACGGTCGTCAGCGCGGACACGATCAGCACGATGCGCCGCTTCCCTGTGGCCTCGACGAAGGCGAGCGCCCAGTGATAGCTGGACCGCCCCGTTCCGGCCACCCGCAGATCCCACAATCGGCGCTCGTGCACCGCCAGGTCGTCCGGCACGTCCAGCCCGAGGGCGTGGAGCACCGGGCGGAGGGGGTAGGCGCTGCGGGTGCTCTCGACGAGCAGGAGCAGCGCCTCCCGGTCCGATTCGCTCGCGCCCCTGAGGAACCCGATGACCGACTCGAGCTCGGACGTGCTCCGAGCCAGGAGGGGATCCTTCAGCGCGTGGAGCGCGACGACGACCGCGCCCGCGACCGGGGAGGGCACAGCGACCCTCCTGTGCGCGATCGTCACGGTCCGGTGCGACGTCCACAGCACGTCGAGGACCTCCTCCGGCTCTGCGAAGAATCCGGGGTAGCGGTCGTGCACGTCGATGTCGCAGGTCCACTGCGGATGGAACAGGGTCACGGAGTGCACCGGGTACGCGCGCGGGGCCGGGCGGTCGGGCCGGGGGATCCATCCGCGCTCGGCCAGCAGGTCGACGAGGCGCTGGACGTCCGCCGGGTGGACGAGCACGTCGACATCGCTGGACACGCGTCTCGTGCGGATGCCCTGTGCATGGGCGGTGGGCCCCTTGATGAACAGGGCGCGGAGCCCGTGCGTGGAGGAGAGGTGCGCGGTGAGGGCGTGTGCGAGGTGTACCGCATCATCGAGGGAGAGCTCGGTCGTCGCGGGTGCGGAGCTCACCGTCGATCCGACAACTGCCGGTGCCGACCGGTGGACGGCGCCGGACGCACCGCCATGGATCGCGACACCGCCGCTGCCCGTCGCTCCGAGTCGAGGCCGGACCGGGCGATCGAGGTCGTCGCCGGCAGCGGCTCGGAGGCGAGCGATGCGGCGTACGCCAGCGCGATCCACACGGTCAAGGCGGTCCACGCGGGGGCGGAGGCCAGAGCGACGGCGAGGAAGACCCCCAGACCCAGTGCCGTCCCGTTGCGCCGATATCCCCGCACGATCAGCATCACGAGGAGGACGGCGAAGAGGGCCAGGGCGATCACTCCGGTCTCGGCAGCGAGCTGGGCGTAGACGTTGTTCGCGAGACCGCGAGAGGCGCCGTTCGAGGTGAGCCCCGCCACCGCCTGGGAGTAGTCGGTCCTCCACACGCCGAACCGGCCGGGTCCGACTCCGAACAGCGGATTGTCCGCGGCCATGGTGAAGCCCGTGCTCGACGACTGGGATCGGACGTTCAGCGAGCGGGTGCCGACGTCGACGGCGCCTGTGCCCAGTCCGAGCTTCGAGAGCTGCGCGAGGACGAAGCGCTGCAGGGCGGGAACGAGCAGGACGATCACCGCGCCCAGCGCGCCGACGCTGAAGATCTGCACTCCCACTCCCCGCTGGGGGCGGAGCGTCGCCGTGAGGACCGCCGCAGAGACGGTCGCGATCAGTGCCGACGTCGACTGCGAGTAGACGAGGCAGGCGACGGCGGCGGCGATTCCGATGCGGTCGCGACGGCGCAGGCAGGCGAACAGCGCGATCCCGGCGAAGAAACCGAGGTAGTTCCCCTCGAGGAACGGGCCGTTCCTCGGCAGGCTGACGCCGAAGGTCGCCCCCATCTGAATCGTCGAGTTGAGGAGAGCGGGCAGCGGGACCCCGGCGAGGTGGAGGGCCAGCTGGATCGCGCAGAAGACGAAAGCGAGGCGGACGGCGATCGAGAGAGCCCGCTCCATGTCCTGGAATCCCAGTCGGTGGCCGACGTACCACCAGACCGCGAGGGCCAGCAGAGCGTATCCGCAGTAGAGGATCATGTCGTTGGTGAAGCCCAGGTCATAGCCGTAGGCGGCTGGAACCTCGGGTTGCTTGAACAGGAATGCCCAGATCGTCGCCAGAACGACCAGCGCACCGAGCCCCAGCACGATCTCCCGTCCCACCGGCGTGTACCGGTCCTTCTGGACGGTGATCACGGAGAAGCCGATGGCCAGGATGACGGCGATCTCGGTGATCTTCAGCGGAGAGCCGACCTGAATGGTGAGCGCCTGCTGGAACGGCATGAAGACGATGGCGAGGAACAGAAGCCGCTGGACGACATCCAGACGCGCCGCGCCCTCTCGCGTCGTCGCGGTCGCAGCGCCCCCTCGAGCCATCGCGCGCCTCATCTCCGACGTGATCGATCATCGATCGTCTCCTGCAGCAGCTCCGTTCAGCTCTGTAGGACTACAGACTAACCACGGTCCCGGTCCCCCGGAGGTGGTCCCCTTTCGACCTCATACCGTCGGCCGGGAGCACATAGGATCGCTCACGGAGTCATGCCGACGGACCGCGTGGTCGGTGAGGGATCCTGTCCGATGGACATCGACAGGGACCGGAGCCTTCCACGGCTCGGCCAAGCCGGAAGGGCGCGAACGGTTGACAAGCGGATCCACACTCGCTGAGGACTGGCGCGAAGGCGAGCGCACGATCGTGCACGTGACGGAGAGCTTCGGCGCAGGTACCGCGTCGGCGATCAGCGACTACGTAGCGGCCACGCCCGCCTTCCAGCACAGGCTCGTGTATTCACCGCGGGAGGACTCTCCGGTACCGGAGAGCGCCTTCGCGTCGTTCGCAGGCGTGACGGCGCTGCCGACAGGGCACGTCGCCCGAGTCCGCGCTCTGCGAACGGTTCTGGCCGGAATGCCGGGCGCTGTCGTGCATGCGCACTCCAGCTTCGGCGGAGCGTACGCGCGCCTCGCGGTCCGGGCGGGCCGGCGACGTCCGATCGTCTACACGCCGCACTGCTACGGCTTCGAGCGCCGAGACCTCCCGCTGCCCGCCCGGGCGGCGTTCCGGGTCTTCGAGGGCGTCCTCGCCTTCAACACCACCGTGTTCGCCGCCTGCTCAGCTCGCGAGGCCCGTCTGAGCCGGTGGCCGTTCAGCCGGGCGGAGGTCGTGCACGTCCCCAACTCGGTGCCCGCCTCGCTCCCGCCCGCCACTCGCCCCGGCGGGCCGAGGCCTCTCCGCCTCGTCGGCGCCGGTCGGCTCTCGACGCACAAGGATCCCCGATTCTTCGCCGAGGCCGTGGAGGCCGTGCGCGCCGCCGGCCATTCCGTCGACGCGACGTGGATCGGCGGAGGCGAGGGGCGTCACCGCACCGCCCTCGACCAGGCCGGCGTCCACGTCACCGGCTGGCTCAGCCGCGACGAGGCGCTCCGCCGACTGGGCGATGCCGACGTGTACCTGCACAGCGCGCAGTGGGAGGGGATGCCGATGGCCGTTCTGGAGGCGCACGGCATGGGGCTGGCCCTCGTCGTGCGGGACATCCCCGCCTTCGATCGCCTCGGCCTGCCCCTGGTCGCGCACTCCCCCCACGATGTGGCGTCGTACTGGGGCGATCTGGAGGACCCGGCGGCCCGTTCCCGTCTCGTCGCCGCCGCCGAGCACGCCCTCGCCCTGAACACCGTGCAGCACCAGTCGCAGATGCTCGAGCGGCTCTACCTCGGCCTGCTGCCGACCGCCCCTCGGAGGAGGAAGCCATGACGACAGTGCTCGTCTCCGCCCGTGTCCTCGACAGACAGGTCGGCGGCAACACCCGATACGCCCGCACCGTCTACAGCGGGCTCGCCGGACACGGCGTGCAGCACGTGCTGTCCCGACCTCCGATCGAGGGGGGCCGAGCCCGCAGCGCCGTCTACGGCGCCTATGAGGGACTCGTGCTGCCGAGGCTCCGCCCCTCCGGGATCGACGTCCTCCACTTCCCCGCGGACACGGGGCCGCTGGTTCCGAGCCGCCTCCCGATCGTCGGCACGATCCACGGGCTGGCGACACTCCACGTGGACGATGTGCGCAGCCGGAGCTCCGACCGGTTGTGGCGCCTGCGCGTCGCGCGTCTCGCAGCACTCTCGACCACGATCATCACGGTCTCCGATTCCTCCGCCCGGGACATCGCGACTGTCGCACCCGACGCCGCCGGGAAGATCGTCACCATCCCGCACGGGATCGACCACGACACGTTCAACACCCGCTCCACCGACCAGGACTCCGTCGCGCTCGACGAGCTGGGGATCGACGGCCCGTACTTCCTCTACGCGGGCAACCTCGACCCCCGCAAGAACATCATCGAGCTGTGCCGAGCCGCCTCGAAGGTCTTCGACGAGACGGGGGTGCCGCTCCTGGTGTCCGGCGCTCCGGCGTGGGAGAGCGACGCGATCCTCGAGGCGGTCCGCGGAACCCGCGGCGTGCGCTACCTCGGCCGCGTACCGGATGAGGCGCTCGTCCCGCTGCTCCGGGGAGCGCTCGCCTTCTGCTTCCCCTCCACCTACGAGGGCTTCGGCTTCCCGGTCGTCGAGGCCATGGCGTGCGGCGTTCCCGTCATCTGCAGCGATCGCGGGTCGCTCGCCGAGGTGGCGGGCGGCGCGGCGCTGACGCTCACCGACATCGGCGCGACGGCGATCGCCGATCACATGCGCGAGATCGTCGCCGATCCGTCCCTCCGCAACGACCTGCGGAGCCGGGGTCTGATCAACGCTCGACGATTCCACTGGTCGGACTCCATCGCAGCGCATGCTCGCGTCTTCGAGGAGGCCGCGCGGTGAGGGTCACGATCGTCCACGCCTACAGCACCACCAACTCCGGCGACGGCCTGCTCGTCGAGGAGGCGCGGGAGCTGGTCCTCTCGGCCCTGCCGACGGCGGAGATCACGCTCGTCGCCCTCGATCCCGCGAGCTTCGACGAGGAGCTCTACGAGAGTGTCCTGCACCCCCTCACCGGCCGTGCCGGCAGCATCGGCAGCCTCGAGACGCTGCGACGCGGTGGGGTCGCGCTGCTCTCCGGCCGCCGGAGCGCCGGCTACGCCCGGGCGATCGCCGGGTCCGACCTCGTCGTCGGCGTGGGGGGCGGCTACCTCCGCACCAAGAATCCCGTCGAAGTCGTCAAGATGATGTGCACCAACTTCGTCCAGATGCCCCGGCGCAGCGACCGCGTTCCGTTCGTCTACCTTCCGCAGAGCATCGGGCCGCTCAATCTCGGGACCCGCCGTGTGATCGCGGCGCGACTGGCCCGCGCCGTCGGGGTCTTCGCCCGGGACGACCGCTCCGTCGAGGAGCTGTCCGGCCTCGCGAACGTGCACCGCGCTCCCGACATGGCCCTTCTGGGCCTCCCCGACGAGTTCGATCCGAGGACCGTCGTGCGGGCCGGAGCTCCCGGGCCCGTCGGGATCGTCGCCCGCGCGCTGTCCTCGAGCCGGTCGCGACGTGCCGCCTACGAGTCGCGGATCGACGCCCTCGCGCGCGATCCGGAGTCGGAGCTGCTCGCTCAAGCCACCGCTCGCGGCAACAACGATCCGCAGTTCTACGAGCGGCTCGGCCACGAAGGGCCATTCCGCCTGCTCCGCGACGCGGTCGGCAGCGGAGTCGCGGATCGGCCGGCGGTCGTGGTCTCGGTCCGGCTGCACGGCAGCATCCAGACCATCCGCAGCGGCGTTCCGAGTGTCCATCTGAGCTACGAGCGGAAGGGCTGGGGTGCCTACGACGACCTCGGGATCGACCGGTTCGTGCACAACGCCTTCGACGCCGATCTCTCGCTCATCCGCGACCAGATCGCTGAGCTGCGGGAGGACCCGTCCGACTACTGGAGGCGCGTCGGAGACTCCGTGTCGGCGCTGCGGATGCAGCGAGGACGACTCGTCGACCTCCTCGTCGACGCCTCCGGACCGGTCGGGCGCCCGTGAAGATCGTCTTCGCGAGCCACACCGCCGAGGTCGGGGTCTTCCGAGTGGGGAGCCACCACCTGGCTCGCGAGCTCTCGCGCCTCGGGAACACGGTGACGCACGTCTCGACGCCGTCCTCGCTCCTGCACGCGGGGCGCCTGCGGGACGCCACCGTGCGGGCCCGCTTCGGTCTTGCGCTGCGAGGTCCACGCACGGACGCGGCGGGCGTCGTGCACGCCGAACCGCTCACCGTCGCCCCACTGGGATCGCTCCCGGCGCGGATGCGGACGCCGTCTCTGCGGGTGCCGCTGCGGCCCTGGCGGGCGCCCAGTGGGGCGATGCGTCCTGATGTCCTCATCGTCGACCAGCCCCTGATGGGCGTGCCGCTCCTCGAGCTCCTGCAGCCGAAGCGTGTCGTCTACCGGCCCACGGACGCTCATTTCGAACCGGGGATGCGGGCGGCGGAGATCGAGCTCCTCGAGCGGGCGGACGCTCTCGTCGCCACGTCGGAGCCGGTGCTGCGCGCGGTCTCCGAGGGAGTGGCCGCGCCGGAGCGCACGCTGGTCCTCGAGAACGGAGTCGAGTACGAGCGGTTCCACGGTCTCGGTGCCGAGCGTGCGGGAGTCGTCTACCTCGGGGCGCTCGACCGCCGCTTCGACTGGGGAGGAGTCCGGATGCTCGCCTCGGCGTTCCCTGACGTCCCCTTCCGACTCGCCGGTCCGCTCCCGAAGAACGTGGAGACGCTGCCCGCGAACGTGGAGCTGCTCGGCGCCGTGCCCTACTCCCGGGCGCCCGCGCTGCTGAAGAGCGCCCGCGTCGGGCTGCTCCCGCTCTCGGACGACCCGGGCAACGCGGGTCGCAGCCCGATGAAGTACTTCGAGTACCTCGCCGCCGGCCTCAGGATCGTCTCGTCCGCCTCCCCTGCACTGCGAGCCCGCTCCGCCCCCGGCGTCTGGCTCTACGACGACCCTGCGGGCGCAGAGAACGGGCTGCGGTCCGCGCTGGAGGCTGCGGCGTCGGGACCCAACCGGGAGGGCTCGGTCTACGCGGAGCAGTACGGCTGGCACCGTCGCGCCGCCGACCTCGCACAGCTGCTCGACGCGGTGCTGGCGGCACCGCGCCGAGTGCCGCGCTGACGGCCCGTCCTCAGCGCCGCCAGCGGTCGATCGGGAAGGCGTCCAGCAGGGGCGCCGGATCCCACGCAGCCAGCGGGCGTCTAGGAGTGCAGCCGGATCCGCGTCGCGTGAGCCACGGCGGAGTCGAGATCATCGAAGAGGGTGTACTCCGACCCGGTCCGTCCTGTCCCCTCGAAGTAGTCCTGGTACGTGAACGGCGGCTCGGCGCTGAACGCCTCATTCGACTCCCTGCGGCTCGTTCATCGATTCAGCTCGGAATGCCGGAGGAAGCGGGGGTCTGCGCGGAGGCGAGCGAGCGTCGCCGCTCTCCTCCCCTTCCCGCCTCGTCCTCGACCTCGGCCTGCAGCGACGAGCGCCTCGTACACGGCGCCGTGCAGCGCTCCCACGAGGGAACGCTCGCGCTTGGACAGGTCGGGTCGCTCCCTCTCTCCGTGCCGGCGCGCTCGCTCGAGGCCCGCCTCCAACGCCGCCGGCGACACGGGGCCGTCGAACAGCTCCACCCAGCCGCTCCCGACCTCCGCGGCGAGGGCCCGCGTCGATCCGGTCGCCGGGACCAGGATCGTCTTCCGCGCGCCGAGGGCGAGCAGCGCGGCTCCGGAGTTGTAGAGGTACTTGTACGGCAGGGTGACGAGGTCCGCGCCTGCCAGGAGCTCGTCCAGCTCGGCGTCGTCGATGTGGCCGAGCCGCAGGTGGACGCGACCGTCGGCTCCGACCGCTCTGCGCACCTCGTCGGCGTACTCGGGGACAGCGGCCGCGCCGGCGATGACGAGTTCGCCGTCGGTGAGTGCGCTGAAGGCCGCGATCAGCTCCTCGAGTCCCTTGTAGGGCCGGATCTGCCCGAAGAACAGGATGCGCCGACCCGCTTCACGGGGGCCCGGGACAGAGGCCGACTCCGGATAGGCGCCGTGCAGGACGACGACTCCCCGGTCCAGGTCGTTCTCGTCGGACTCGTTCAGATAGATGCGGACGTCCGTGAGACGGTCCAGCCAGCGCGCGAGGAGAGTCTCGACGGCACTGCCCGATTCGTGCGGTCGGAGGTTGTGCATCGTCACGACGACCGGCGTCCCCGACGCGAGCAGCCGGGCGATGAGCCCGAAGGCGAGGGCGGACTTCAGCCAGCGGCGCGGGCCGCGCGGGGCGCGGAAGAGGTACTCCGGCCAGTGCACGTGGAAGACGTCGTAGCGCCCGAGAAGGGCACGTCGCCAGGTGAACGCGACCGGTTCCACCGACGCCGGGAACGAACCGACGAGCAGCTCGATGTAGGGGTTGCTCGAGCCGGAGAAGTCCTTCACGGAGAAGAGCGCCCGGATCATTCGCGTGCTTCTCCTTCGTTCGTCTCTTCGGCGGACCGCCCCGGGCACCACGAGACGACCTGGGAGAGGGCACCACGGCCTGTGATCGGACCGCGACACGCCCGCTTCGGCGACGGAGCGGACGACCTCGGCCGGCGAGGGATGGTCTGACGCTACCAGTCGGGTTTCTCGAGGTCCGTCACCCGCCGCCCCCGTCAGAGTTCGGTGATGACGATCTCCGAGAAGCGAGTCACTCCTGCTGTCACCGATCCGAAGGTGAACCGCAGCCGGAAGTGCGTCGCCCACGCAGGAGCGACCCGGTTCCAGGTCGTCTGCTGATAGGTCTTGCGGAAGGGAGCCTGCGCGTTCGCGCCGGCGAGGTCGAGATTCGACACCGGGCGAGCGCTGCTCCGAGCGACGATCGGGATCCCCGACGAGGACACGCCGGTCACGGCGACGAAGGATTCGGACACGTACATCGTGCCCGTCGACGTGGATCCCGCGATGGTGAAGTCGACGCCGTACAGCAGCCCCGCTGTGACGGGGACGTCGATGGAGACCGCCGGACCGGGACCGCCGGCCACTCGGGTCATCAGCAGCTGGTTGCCGCTGGTGGTCAGCGTCATGGACGGGCTGGTGGTGCGGCTCGTCGCGTCGGCGCCGTTGAGGAACGCGTCGACGGGCGCTGCGAGAGAGAAGTTCCCGTCGACGAGCTTGTTCGCCGCCTTCGAATGCAGAATCGACCCCTGCCCCGAACCGCTGCCGTTCCCGTCCGAGGTGACGTGCTGGCTGATACGGACCTTCGCAGTGCCACCGGCGAGATATCCCGATTTCATCTGCGTATTGAACATCGACAGTTGATGGACCTGGATTCCGCCGCCCCACCCTCCTGCAGTGGTCTCGAAGAGGTAGTTGGCCACCGGGACCTGATGGAAGAAGAGGTGTCCGCCTGAGATCGAGATCTGCGCAGCTGTACTCGACCCGGTGACGAACTGCGAGAGCGTGGAGTTCGCGCCGCTCTCGTTGATCTCGATATGCGGCTGGTGCAGGATCACCCGACCCGCGTCGACCTTCACGGCCTGCACGCAGAAGTCGATCGACGTCGAGACGAAGTGCAGCTCGCCGTTCGGGTTGGCGTTGTAGACGCCGAGGGTGCTGGTGCCGATACCACCGCCGATGAACTTGATGTTCTCGCCGTAGTTGACTCTGCCTGCGGGCATGGAAACGGCCGTCCTGCAGCGGAAGATGTGGAAGTTGTAGAAGCTGATCAGGAACGCATCGTTCTCGAAGGACACGCCGGTCCCGAAGCCCGAGATCTCCAGGCCCCAGAGTCCGAGCCCGCGCGTGGTGGCGGCAGTCGTGCTGTCGGTGTTGAACAGGATTCCGGTGCTGGCCGTCGCGGACGCTCCCGGCCCCAGCAGACGGAGTCCGGTGATCGCCGCCCTGTTGTTGGGGTAGCCGGACGTGGCACTGCCGATCACCGTGAGAGCAGGACCGCTGGTGATGGCGGTCGCATTCAGCGGACCGCAGGTGAACTCGAGCGAGATGTACGAGGAGTCGATCACGAGGGTGCGCGTGATCTTGAAGCTCTTCGAGATCGTCAACGTGACCTCTTGGCGAGCGGCGACGAAATAGTCGATCGCGGCGCGGAGCTTGTCCTCGTCAGTGGTCCCGGCGAATTCGAGGTAGTTGTGGATTCCGTTGACGCGGGTCGCAGGTATAGTCTCGTCCGCGGCTTCCGCGGCGGGTGCGGCGACGACGGCGGCCGCGGCCGCGGCCCCTCCGTAGCGGAGGAACGTGCGGCGGGATCCGGGTCCTGTTTCGAGAGTCGTCGTCATCTCCTCATGCTCGGATCATCCCGCCATCGGCTGTCGACGGCCGCACCCCCCGACCGCGGAGGGAAGCAGAGGAGACTCTGTCGTTTTCCTGGAACGACGACGCGGATCCATGGTTCCGCCCCTAGAAGGGGGGCCCAAGGTGCGGATCCTTCTTCACGAGCGGCCGCTCTCACAGGATTGCAGGATCAGCAGCTTGCCGAACGCCAGCACCTGATAGACCACCGCCAGAGTCCACTCGCTCACCCGCCGCGGCTCGTCGACCGAGCCGACCGAGAACGGTGTGCGCAGGCAGCGAGACGCGATCGTGCGGACCCGGGTCACATGCGGAGTGGAGGTCATCAGTGCCACCGAGGTCCAGTCGTACTCCGAGGAGAGCGTGTTCAGCTCGGAGATCTCACCGCCCGTAGTGAACGGGGAGGGAGTGAAGCAGACGACTCTGACCTCCTCGCCGGCATCGCATTCGGCTCGGGCGAACGAACCGTTCTCCAGGCGCGGAGTCGAGAGCACGAGGGTGACATCCCGGTGCTCCTCGAGCAGAGCGAGCGCACGGCCGACCCTGCGATCAGTAGCAGGACCCAGCACCACGAGCGCATCGGCTCCCCCCACGGGATCGAGAACGGGGCGGACGAAGAGGGGCACCGCCACCGCGGCGAGCAGTGCGACGGCGAGGAGGACGGCGAGCCACGTGCGCCAGAGGATCCGCAGTGAGCGTGCGGCGGATCGATTCGGGACGACTCGTCGGAGGATCGTGCCGACCAGCGCCCCGACCGCCGTGCCCGCGAGAACCGAGAGGAGGCCGTACAGCACGCCACCGACCGACGGCGGAGTGACGATCATCTCGACGGTCGACGCCCCCTCGAGCAGCGCGAGCACTCCGAGTGCGGGGACGAAGGGTCGACGGCTGCTCGCCGCCACCAGCGCGGCTGCCGCCGCTGCAGCCGGTGAGGCGAGAGCGCAGACTGCGATCCCTTCTCCACCCAGGGCGTGGACGAGACCAGTCGGATCATGGGAGCGGGCGATCCGGACGAACTGCCGCGAGGAGTCCGATCCGAAGGGATCGGCGCAGACGAGCAGGAGCAGAAAGGCGAGGACCGCCGTGGTCCCGGCGACCCGCAGGCGCCACCGGCTCACCGGAGCCTCCCCGGCCGACCGTGTCACGCCCAGCAGCCCGCCTCCGCGGACGCGAGGCGATCGCGCTCGCGTGCGCGCCTGAGGACGGGAAGGACGGGGAGGTCCGAGAAGAGCGTCACAGGAGCGAACACTACCCAGGGGAAGGGACGAGGAGGACCTGAGCGGTCGGGCTTCCGCCGGATCCTCGCCGGCGGGTGGCACGCCGACAGGAGACGATGCGCAGGACTGCGGGTGGACGGGATCGCGACTCCGCCTCAAGCCCTCCGGGCCGGCCTCCGAGCCCGACGCCCCCGGGACCGCGTCCCCGGCGCCGCCTAGTCGTTGCCGAGGATGACGATAGCGGCAGTGGGGGGAAGCGCGTCCTCGTGATAGCGCTCGATCTCGTCGATGGCGATCGGGTCGGCCTGCTGGAGGAACTGGGTGAGGCGGGTGACCTCCTCGGTCTCGCCGATGGAGTCGGCGGCGCGGCGGAGGGCGTAGAGGGCGAGGAGGAAACCGCGGTTGGGTCCGTGGCGCCACGGGATGGGACCCTGGCCGCGCCAGCCGGCGGATCGCAGGAGGTCCAGACCGCGGTGGTAGCCGACGCGGGCGTAGGCGTAGGAGGGGAGGGCCGCGTCGATGCCCCAGACGCTGTCGGCGAGCAGTGCCCAGGCCAGCGGGGAGCGCGGGTGGGCGGCGGCGAGGGCGGCGAATTCGACGGCTCCCGGGTTCGCGTGCTTCGCGAGGGCCGCGGTGACCGCGGGCTCGTCGGGGAGGAGGGTCGGTTCGGGGCCCAGCAGGTTCTCGCCACTCATGCCTCCCAGGCTATCCCGCTCGGGGCTGTGCGGGTCCGGGGTCCGGCCGTCCGGCGCACGACGGTCGTCCCTCCACAGGGGCGTCAGCGGAGGGAGCCGGGCGGTTCGCCGGTCGTCGCCGTCGTGCGCGGGGGTGCCGCCGATAGCATCGACCCATGGCGACGAACCGCAGTGAAGTCGAGGCCTGGCTCACGGACATGGACGGCGTGCTGGTGCACGAGAACAAGGCGCTCCCCGGCGCGCCCGAGCTGATCCAGGAGTGGACCGATTCGGGCACCCCGTTCCTGGTGCTGACGAACAACTCGATCTTCACGCCGCGGGATCTGGCGGCGCGGCTGCGCGGGTCGGGGCTGCACGTGCCGGAGGAGCGGATCTGGACGAGCGCTCTGGCGACGGCGGACTTCTGCGCGTCGCAGAAGCCGGGCGGGAGCGCGTTCGTGATCGGCGAGGCGGGGATCACCACCGCGCTGCACGAGGCGGGCTTCATCATGACGGAGACGGCGCCGGACTACGTGGTCGTGGGCGAGACCCGCAATTACAGCTTCGAGGCGATCACGAAGGCGATCCGCCTGATCGTCGCGGGTGCGCGCTTCATCGTCACCAATCCCGATGCGACGGGGCCGAGCGCCGAGGGCGTGCTCCCGGCGACGGGGGCTATCGCGGCGCTCATCACGAAGGCGACGGGCAAGGATCCGTACGTCGTCGGCAAGCCGAACCCGATGATGTTCCGCTCGGCGATGAACAAGATCGGCGCGCACAGCGAGAACACCGGGATGATCGGCGACCGGATGGACACCGACATCGTCGCGGGCATCGAGGCGGGCCTGCACACCGTGCTGGTGCTGACGGGGATCAGCGACGAGGCCGAGATCGAGCGCTACCCGTTCCGCCCGGACGAGGTGCTGAGCGGGGTGCACGAGCTCCTGTCGTCGGAGCCGCTGGAGTCGGAGTTCCCGCCGGATTCAGCGGTCTGAGTCCCGGCAGCGGGCCGGGCGCCGGTTCCTGACACGGCACCGCGGCTCGCGGGGGTCAGAAGCGGACGTGCTGCAGCACCCAGGCGTGCATCGCGACGGCTGCCGCCGCCGAGGCGTTGATCGACCGGGTCGAGCCGAACTGCGTGATCTCGAGCACGGCCTCCGAGGCGGCGATCGCCTCCTCCGAGAGGCCGGGTCCCTCCTGCCCGAACAGCAGGAGGCAGCGCTCGGGGAGCCGGTAGGTCTCGAGCGGCACGCAGCCGGGGACGTTGTCGACGGCGAGGAGTGGCACGTCCGCCTCCGCGGCCCACTGCGCGAGGTCGGCCACCGTCTCGTGGTGCTGGACGTGCTGGTAGCGGTCGGTGACCATCGCGCCGCGCTTGTTCCAGCGCCGCCGGCCGACGATGTGGACGCCCTCCGCGCCGAACGCATTGGCGCTGCGGACGATCGAGCCGATGTTCATGTCGTGCTGCCAGTTCTCGATCGCGACGTGGAACGGGTGCCGCGTGCGGTCGAGCTCCGCGACGATCGCGTCCATCCGCCAGTAGCGGAAGCGGTCGACCACGTTGCGCGCGTCGCCGCGCTCCAGCAGCTCCGGGTCGAGGCGGTCGTCCTCGGGCCGCTCGCCCTGCCAGGGGCCGACGCCGTTCGTGGTGAGCTCCACGGAGGCGGTGGGTCCGGTCGCGGGGGTCGCCTCGTTCTCCTGCACGACGAGCGATCCTACTGGGCGCTCCGCGGCTCGGCCGGGTGCACCGGGCCGGTGCCCGGCGGCGTCCCCCGAAGCCTGAGGGACGGCGCGCGTCAGGCCGCGGGGGTGCCGGCGAGGGAGCCGGTCAGCTCGCCGCCGCCCGCCCGGTCGACGAAGCAGTAGTAGCTGCGCTCGCCCGCGTCCCACTGCTCCTGGGTGACGGGGAACGCACCGGCGACCTGCACGTCGCCGTAGGTCTCGGCCGCGGCGACGTCCACGACGCCCTGCGCCTGGCAGAGCGAGGAGACGGTGACGGCCAGGGCGTCCTGGCCGGGGAACGCCGCGTCGGTCAGCTCCGCGGTGGCGACGAGCTGGGCGGAGTGGGCCCCCGCGCAGTCCACGACGGTGAACTCCTCCGCCCAGACGGAGTCGAAGGGCTCGACGCACTCGCCGCCGAGGAGCGCGCTCCAGGCCCAGGTGCCGACCGGCAGCGGTCCGACGGTCGGGAGGGTCGCGGTCGGCGTGGGCGAGGGGGTCGGCTCCGCCGTGGGCGTCTCGCTGACGACCGGGACGGCCTGCGGCTCTGCTCGGCCGCCGGCGCTCCCGACGGCGATGCCGATCGCGAAGAGCCCGGCGAGGAGGATCACCGCACCCGCCGCGATCAGGCCGATCAGGAGCCGGCGTCGGCTGAGCGTGCGCCACGCGGGCGCTGCGGCGGTCGCCGAGTCGCGTTCGCGGCTCTCGGGTCGGGACCGGGCGGAGCGGCGCTTCCGCGGCGGAGCGGCGTTGACGTGGGCGGCCGCGGGAGCGGTGCGGAAGGGCGCGGGCTCGGCGCGGTCGGCGGGCTCGGCGGCCGGCTCGAGGTTCCACGAGTAGGCGCCGGCGGTCTCGCGCCACAGCTCCTCGTCGCCGCCGTCCTCGTCGGGCTCGTCCTGCGGAGCGACGACCTGCTCCCACACGGGCGGCTGGTCCCAGTCCCCGCGCGGGTCGGGCCACTCGTAGACGGCGGGCGGAGTCGGCTCGCGCGGAGTCGGCGGGGTCGCGCCGACCGGGCGTCCGTCAGCGGGGTAGAGGGCGCCGGAGCGGTCCGCCGGGTCGACGTCGGTCGAGGATCCGGCATCGGGCTCGTCGTCCGGCCGGTGGGCGCTGCGCAGTCCGGCGGGGGCGGTCGGCAGGTCGGCGGGAGGGTCGGTGTGCGGCAGGACCGGGCGCACGGAGTCCGCCCCGCGGCGGTGCACCTCGGTGCGGCCGGCATCGGTGGAGGCGTCGGAGCCGGAGCCGTCGGCGTCGTCGTCGCGGAGGGGGGCGAAGAACGCGTCGAAGGCGTCCTCGTCGGACACGTCCGCGTCGGAGGCACTCGTGTCGCGGGCAGTCGTCCCACCGGCACCCGCCTCGCGGACACCCGTCTCGCGGGCACCCGTCTCGTGCACTCCCATGGCGCGGGCTCCCGTGTCGGAGACTCCCGTGTCGTCGCCCGGAGAGCTCCGTCCCTCGGCGGAGACGCCGTCGCGGTCGGAGGAGCGCTCCGGCTCCACGACCGTTCCGCGATCGGCGTCGGCGTCCTGCTCCTCCACCCGAGCGGAGTCGTCCGCGGGTTTCGGGAGGTCGCCGTCGGCCTCCTCGGCGGCGGGCGTCGCGCTCAGCACGGGCTCCCCCGGCCACAGGCCGACCGGAGCGGCAGGGGTACGTCGCGACACCGCGTCGGAGTCGCTGTCGCTCGACGACGGTCCGGCCGCATCGGCGGAGGAGGCCGACTCGCTCGCAACCCTCCGCTCCTCCGCTGACGCGTGGGCCTCGTCGGCTGCGGGCTCAGCAGGACCGGACGTCCGCTCCGCGCGCGACTCCTCCACGGGAGGGACGGGGCGGGGCGAGTCGAAGATGCTCTTCAGGCGGCCGCCGCTGAGCTGCTGGAGCAGCCACTCGCTGCTGCCGACGGGTCGCTCCGGCTCGGGTCGCTCCGGCTCGGCACGCTCCGGCTCGGAGGTCTCCGATCCGGCAAGCTCGGGCTCGCGGCCCTCCGGCTCGCGGCCCTCGGACCCGCGGCCCTCCGGCTCCGGGTGCTCGCCGCCTCCCGGGCCCCCGCCGCGTCCCCCCTCGTCAACCATCAGCTCAGGCCGAGGTCGGCCAGACCGATCGCGGCGAAGTACGGGTAGCCGGCGTCCTCGATGATCTCGCGGGCACCGGTCGCGCGGTCGACGACGACGGCGACTCCTGCGATCTCGGCGCCGACCTTCAGCAGGGCCTCGATCGCCTTCAGCGGCGAGCCGCCGGTGGTGGACGTGTCCTCGACGACGACGACGCGCTTGCCCTCGAGGTCGGGGCCCTCGACCTGCCGGCCGCGGCCGTGGTCCTTGGGCTCCTTGCGCACGACGAACGCGTCGTAGGCGAGACCGCGGGCGGCGCCCTGATGGAGGATCGCGGCGGCGATCGGGTCGGCTCCCATGGTGAGGCCGCCGACGGCGTCGACGCGCTCGAGCGGCGCGATGAGGTCGAGCATGACCTGCCCGATCAGCGGCGCGACCCGGTGGTCGAGGCTCACGCGGCGCAGGTCGACGTAGTACGACGCCTTCTTGCCGCTCGTGAGGGTGAAGTCCCCGTGGAAGACGGCGTCGGAGCCGATGTACTCGATGAGCTGCTGGCGTGCGTCGGTCACGCGCCTACTCTACGGGGCGACCCCTCCCCCGCTCGGGAGCGCGCCCGCTGCGGCGTGCTCGCCCGCCTCGTCGCCTCCTCCGCGGAACTGCGTCATGTAGAGCTCGTAGTAGGCGCCGCGCTGCTTCAGGAGCGCCTCGTGCGCGCCCTGCTCGACGATCCGGCCCGACTCCATCACCAGGATGGTGTCGGCGTCGCGGATCGTGGAGAGCCGGTGCGCGATGACGAACGAGGTCCGGTCGGTGCGCAGCGCGTTCATCGCGTGCTGCACGAGCAGCTCCGTGCGGGTGTCGACCGAGGAGGTGGCCTCGTCGAGGATCAGCAGCGACGGGTTCGCGAGGAACGCGCGCGCGATCGTGATCAGCTGCCGCTCGCCCGCCGAGACGCTGCCGCCGTCGGCGTCCAGCACCGTGTCGTAGCCGTCGGGCAGCTGGCGCACGAAGCGGTCGACCATGGTGGCCTTCGCCGCGTCGACGATCTCCTCGTCGGTCGCGTCCAGGCGCCCGTAGCGGATGTTCTCGCGGATGGTGCCCTGGAAGAGCCACGCGTCCTGCAGCACCATGCCCACGCGCGAGCGCAGTTCGCCGCGCGCGAGGCTCGTGATGTCGACGCCGTCGAGCAGGATGCGCCCTCCGGTGAGCTCGTAGAAGCGCATGACCAGGTTGACCAGCGTGGTCTTCCCCGCCCCGGTCGGACCGACGATGGCGACCGTCTGCCCGGGCTGCGCCGAGAAGGTCAGGTCCTCGATCAGCGGCTGCTCCGGGGCGTACGAGAACGAGACGCCCTCGAACTCCACGTGGCCGTCGGTGCGCTGCGGGAGCGACGCGGTCGCCGTCTCCGGCTCCTGCTCCTCGGCGTCGAGCAGCTCGAACGTGCGCTCGGCCGAGGCGACGCCGGACTGCAGCATGTTCGCCATGCTCGCCAGCTGGGTCACCGGCTGCGTGAACTCGCGCGAGTACTGGATGAACGCGGTCGCGTCGCCGAGCGTCAGCTGACCTGAGGCGACCCGCAGGCCGCCGACCACGGCGATGAGCACGTAGGAGAGGTAGGAGACGAAGGTCATCGCGGGCATGATCATGCCCGAGACGAACTGGGCGCCGAACGAGGCGGTGTAGAGGCTGTCGTTGCGGCGGTCGAACTCCTCGAGCATCTCGCGGTCGCGGCCGAAGGCGCGGACGATCTCGAGCCCGGAGAAGGTCTCCTCGATGTGGCCGTTGAGCGCGCCCGTGCTCTTCCACTGGGCGGCGAAGAGCTTCTGGGAGCGGGCGCCGATCACGCCCGCGATCACGCCCGAGAGCGGGATCGAGATCAGCGCGATCAGCGCGAGCTGCCACGAGACGATGAACATCATCGCGGCGATGCCGATGATGGTGAGCACCGACTGCACCAGCTGCGAGAAGGCCTGCTGCAGCGCCGTCTGGATGTTGTCGACGTCGTTCGTGACGCGCGACATCACGTCGCCGCGCTGCCGGGTGTCGAAGAAGCGCAGCGGGAGGCGGTTGAGCTTCGCCTCGATGTCCTGACGGAGGCCGAAGACCACCCGCATCACGAGGCCGTTGAGGATGTAGCCCTGCGCCCACATGAGCACCGACGCGACGACGTACATCAGCAGCACGATGATGATCAGGCGGCCGAGGACCACGAAGTCGATGCCCGCGCCGGGCACGATGTCGGTCTTGGCCAGCATGTCGGCGAAGGTGCCGTTGCCCGAGGCGCGCTGCTGCTCGATGATCTGCTCGAGCGGGACGCCGGCGGGGAGCTGGGAGCCGATCACGCCGTTGAAGATCGTGTCCATCGCCTGCCCGAGGATCTTGGGCGCGATGACGGTGAGGACGACCGACAGCGAGACCAGGGCGACCACGAGGACCATCCGGGCGCGCTCGGGGCCGAGCAGCGAGAAGAGGCGCTTGGCCGAGGGCCAGAAGTTCTGCGCCTTGCGGGCGGGCGGCCCGTCCCCGAACATGCCGCCGTCACCCTCGCCGGGCTCGAACTCGGGCTCGGGGGACGTCGTCTCCTCGGGGACGGTGGTGTCGCGTGTGCGCGCCATCTCAGGACACTCCTTCGACGCTCAGCTGGGATTCGACGATCTCGCGGTAGGTCGCGTTCGTCTCGAGGAGCTCGTCGTGCGTGCCGCGGCCGACGACGCGGCCCGCGTCGAGCACGACGATCTGGTCGGCGTGGCGGATGGTCGACACCCGCTGGGCCACGATGATCACGGTCGCGTCGGTGGTGGCGTCGGCCAGCGACTCCCGCAGCCGCGCATCGGTCGCGACGTCGAGCGCCGAGAACGAGTCGTCGAACAGGTAGACCCGCGGCTTCGCGACGAGGGCGCGCGCGATGCAGAGCCGCTGGCGCTGCCCGCCGGAGACGTTGGTGCCGCCCTGCGAGACCGGCTCGTCGAGCCCGTGCTCCTTGCTCCGCACGAAGTCCTCGCCCTGGGCGATGCGCAGCGCCTCCCACAGCTCGGCGTCCGTCGCGTCGGGGCGGCCGAAGCGCAGGTTCGAGGCGATCGTCCCCGAGAAGAGGTAGGGGCGCTGGGGCACGAGCCCGATCACCTCGGCGAGCTGCGCCCGGTCGAGGGAGGAGACGGGCACGCCGTCGATCGTGACGGTGCCCTCCTGCGGGTCGAACAGGCGCGGCACGAGGCCGAGCAGGGTGGTCTTGCCGGCGCCGGTGGAGCCGACGACGGCCGTGGTGCGGCCCGGCTCCGCGACGATGTCGATGCCCGAGAGCACGGGGCGCTCGGCGCCCGGGTAGCCGAAGACGACCCCGGAGAACTCGACGCGGCCGCGCGCGGGCGTCGGGACTCCGCCCTCGGGCGTGGTGAGGCTGGTGCGGGCGTCGAGCACCTGCTGGATCCGCTCGGCGCAGACGACCGCGCGCGGGATCATCATCACCATGAAGACGCCCATCATCACGGCGGTGAGGATCTGGAGGAGGTACTGCAGGAACGCGGTGAGCGAGCCCACCTGCATCTGACCTGCGTCGACCCGCTGCCCGCCGAACCACAGCACGGCCGCGGTGGCCAGGTGCAGGATCATCATGATCGCGGGGAACATCAGCACGAAGATGTTGCCGACCTTGATCGACACCTCGGTGATCGCCGCGTTGGCCTTGCGGTACCGCTCGGACTCGAACGGCTCGCGCACGAAGGCGCGCACCACGCGGATGCCCGTGATCTGCTCGCGCAGCACGCTGTTGATCCCGTCGATCCGGTCCTGCATGAGGCGGAACAGCGGCAGCAGCAGGAACACCAGGAAGCCGACCACGACGAACAGCAGCGGCACCGACACCCAGACCAGCCAGGAGAGGCCGGCGTCCTCGCGCAGGGCGAAGACGATGCCGCCGACGCACATGATCGGCGCGGAGACCATGAAGTTGAGGGTCATCAGCACGAGCATCTGCACCTGCTGCACGTCGTTCGTGCCGCGGGTGATCAGGGTGGCCGTGCCGAAGCCGCCGACCTCGAGCCCGCTGAGCGAGTCGACGCGGCGGTAGACGTCGCGGCGCAGGTCGCGGCCGACGGACATGGCGGTGCGGGCGCCGAAGTAGACGGCTCCGATCGCCGCGGCGACCTGCACGACGCAGACCCCGAGCATGGTCATGCCGGTGCCCCAGATGAAGTCGGTGTCGCCGCGGCCGATGCCCTGGTCGATGATCTCGGCGTTGAGGCTCGGCAGGTAGAGCGCGGCGAGCGTCGCGACGAGCTGCAGCACGACGACGGCGGCCACCCAGCGCGCGTAGGGCTTCGCGTAGGCGGAGGCGAGGCGGAGCAGGATCATGGGTCCTCCGGAGGGGCGGAGCAGGAGCGGGAGGGGAGTGGACCGGGCTGGGGAGCGCGGAGCGCCGGGGAGCCCGTCGGGCCCGCACGGCGCGGGCGGCGGCGGCGTCCGGACGACACGAACGGCCGGTCGGGACGGCGCTAGACAACCATCGACCACCGACACCGGTTCCGCAATCCGCCGAGGGGATGACTCCCCCGGCCCGCGGCCGCCGGGACGCGCGGAGGACGCGCAGGAGACGTGTCGGCGGCGGCTCCTACACTTCCAGGATGCGCATCGCCACCTGGAACGTGAACTCCATCCGGGCCCGCACCGGCCGCGTCGTCGACTGGCTCGTGCGCGAGGACGTGGACGTCCTCGCCATGCAGGAGCTCAAGTGCAAGCCCGAGCAGTTCCCGCACGAGGCCTTCGCCGACGCCGGCTACCACGTCGAGATGGTCGGGCTCAGCCAGTGGAACGGCGTCGGCATCGCCTCGCGCCTGCCGATGGAGGACGTGCAGGTCGGCTTCCCGGGCATGCCCGGCTTCGCGAAGGAGGCGGCGGCCGACGGCTCCTACCCGCTCGAGGCCCGCGCGATCGGCGCGACGGTCGACGGCGTGCGCGTCTGGAGCCTCTACGTCCCGAACGGCCGCGCGGTCGACGACCCGCACTACCTCTACAAGCTCGAGTGGCTCGCGGCCCTCGAGGCGAGCACCCGCGAGTGGCTGGCCGCCGAGCCCGACCTGCCGCTCGCCCTGGTCGGCGACTGGAACGTCGCGCCGCTCGACAGCGACGTGGGCGATCCGAGCCTCGGCCCCGGATCCACGCACGTCTCGATCCCCGAGCGCGCCGCCTTCGCCGCCTTCGAGGACGCGGGCCTGCGCGACGTCGTCCGCCCCCTCGTGCCCGAGGGCTACACCTACTGGGACTACAAGCAGCTCCGCTTCCCGCGCAACGAGGGGCTGCGGATCGACTTCGTGCTCGGCTCCCCCGCGTTCGGCGAGCTCGTCACCGGCGCCTCGATCCACCGCGACGAGCGCAAGGGCGACGCCCCGAGCGACCACGTCCCGGTGGTGGTCGATCTCGACCTGGAGACGACCCTCGACGACGACCGCCCGATGATCTTCTGAGCATGGCCTCGTCGAAGAAGAAGCGCGCGCGGGCCCAGGCCGCCTCGGCCGGTGCCTCCCGCCCCGCCTCCCGACCCGCGACGGCACGCCCTGCGACCGCCCGCCCTGCGACCGCCCGTCCCGCAGCCGCGCACGACGAGTTCCGGTCCGACGCCTACCGCTCGGTGGGCGAGATCATCGCCGCCGGGAAGCCGCGCCGGCGCCGCTGGGACCTCGTGCTCTCGATCCTCGGCTGCCTCGCCCTCGGCCTGCTCACGATCGTGCTCGGCTACCTCGCCGCGATCCTCTCGGTCTTCCCCGCGCAGTGCGAGGGCCAGAACTTCGCCTGCGACTTCGACCGGATCGACTGGGGCGTCTCGATCGCGCTGATCGGGCCGCCCGCGCTGACACTGATCGCCGTGGCCGTGACGGTCGTGCGCTACCTCGTGGGCCGCCGCGCGTTCCTCGTGCCGGTCATCGGGTTCGTGCTCTGCATCGCCACCGCGTTCCTCGCCTCCTCGCTCGTGACGAGCTCGATCCCCGGGTCGGCGCTGGTCTAGCACCGACCCGGGGCGCGTCAGCGGTCGGCGTGCTCGGCGCTGGTCCAGCACCGACCCGGAGGCGCGTCAGCGGTCGGCGTGCTCGGGGCTGGTCCAGCACCGACCCGGAGGCGCGTCAGCGGTCGGCGTGCTCGGGGCTGGTCCAGCACCGACCCGGAGGCGCGCGAAGGCGAGGTCAGCCGCAGGCGGGCTCGTCGTTCAGCGTGACCGCGGTGGGGTTGATCATCGGGGTCACCCGCACGGTCTGGTCGCCGAAGCCGGAGGCGTCGCCGGCGCTGAACTGCACGTCGAACGTCTCGGACTGGCCGGGCGAGAGCTGCACGGCGACCTTCGAGACGGGACGGCCGAGGTCGTCGAGGCTCTCGGGTCCGTAGCCGGTGCCGTCGGCCCAGGCCGCGCTCGACACCGTGGTCCCGGGAGGGCCGTAGACGTAGATGTTGGTGACGAAGTCGCCCAGGGGGTACGCACCGCGCCCGCCGGCCGCGGCGACGTAGCCGGGCAGCGTCCGAGCGACCGCCTTCGAGATCGTGTTGGTCACGGTGACGGAGGTGGTGAAGACCGCGCCCGAGGCGGCGCACCGGCCCGCGCTCGACTGCGTGACCGCCGTGCTCAGGTAGTAGTCCATCTTCGAGCCGCCCGAGGCGTCCTGGAAGAACACTCCGGTGGTCGTGCCGTCGGTCGTCGTCTGCGGCAGGACCCCCGCGATCGGCGTGGGCGCGAGGAGCGCCTGCTCGTCGGCGTCGGAGCTGTAGGCGAGGATGCGGCTCTCGTCGACCGCCTTCACGATCGCCGGGAGCATCTTCGTCGGCTCCATCTCCCCGCCGAGGATCTTGCCCAGGACCGTCGCGCTCGCCTCCGAGAAGAACTCGTCGGTGCGCTCGGCCACGACCGACTCCGGGTAGCGGAAGTAGACCTCGTTGAGCAGGGTCGAGACGGTGTTCTCGCTCGTGAGGACCGTGCCGTCGGTGAGGGTCACGGGCCCGGTCGAGCCGAGGAGGTAGGAGAGGGCGACGGGGTCGATCGCGAGGACGCCGTCGATCCTCTGCTCGGGGAACTTCTGCGCCCAGAACTGCGAGGCGATCGAGGCGGCCGTCGGGAAGTCGGGGCGGCTGGTCGAGACGTTGAAGGTCGTCGCCATGTTCTCGCCGATGGTGTCGAGCGCGCTCTGGTCGACGGTGACGGGCGCCAGACCGCGGAAGTCGCCGCTGCCCAGCTGACGGCCGATCGAGATCGCGCCGCCGTCGACGTCGAGCTGCATCACCGACGACGCGCCGCCGCCCAGAGCCTGCGACTCCGCCAGGTTCTGGAACATCACCAGGTAGTGGCGTGGACCGGACGCTCCGAGGGAGTCGGGGAGGATCGCGGTGAGCGGCTCGACCTGCTCCATCGCCGCGGTCGCGGTGGCCAGCTGCGGAGTGAAGGAGTCGAGGGCCGAGGCGACCTGCGGCACCAGCGGGCCGCGGTCGATGCCCTCGACGCGGGTCTGCGCCGCGTCGACGACCTCCTTGGCGACGGTGATCTTCTGCGACAGCTCGGTGATCGCCGCGAGGTCGACCCTGCCGTCGACGGGCTTGAGGATGTCGAGCGAGGTCGTGGAGAGCGGCGTGACGATCCGGCCGGAGACGTCGTCGGCGATCTCGGTCGCGGCGCGGACCGCGGACAGGTTCGGCCCGAGGACGGGCACCACCTCCATCACCCGCCACACCGGGTCCTCGGTCTCGTCGCGCGCCTCGCCGGTGAGGGTCGCGATCCGGCCCGCGGTCTCCTCCGCCCCGGAGGTGTCGAACGTCGTCAGCCTGTCCGTCACCTGCGACACCAGCGGGATCGCCTCGGTCAGCTTGTCGCGGACGGTCATCGCCTTGTCGTAGGTGCGCACGCCGAGGAGCACCGCGACGACGGCGCCGATCAGCAGGACCAGGAGGACGATCAGCGTGATCCAGAGGCCGCGACGGCGGCGCGGCCTGCCGCGGGCGGAGCGGTCGGCGGACGTGGTGGTGCTCATTCGAGAGAGCCTAAGCGACGGTCGGCGGAGTGCGACCGGGCCCGCGCCACCGGCCCCGTCCCAGGACGAGGGACACGCGACGCGGATGCGCGGGCCGTCCGGCGCCTCCGCCGGGCCCGAGCGGGAGCCGGGGATGCTGCTCCGCTCAGCCCAGCAGGAGGGACACCCCGATGAGCACGGGCACCGCGGCGACCGTGGTCACGAGGGCCGTGTCACGGGCGACGGCGACGCCCCGGTCGTAGCGCGAGGCGAAGGTGAAGATGTTCTGCGCGGTCGGCAGCGCGGCGGTCACCGTCACCACGAAGAGGTGCTCGGAGTCGAGGTGGAACGCGAAGCGCCCCAGCAGCAGCGCGACCGCCGGCATCACCAGCGACTTGAGCACGGAGGCGACGACCACCTCGACCCGCGCCGGCCCCGCCTCCAGCGGCCGCTGCCCGCGCAGCGACATCCCGAAGGCGATCAGCACCAGCGGGATCGACGCGTTGCCGATGATCGAGAACGGCTGCAGCACGGGCGCGGGCAGCTCGACGCCGGTGAGTGCGACGACGAGGCCGAGGGCGGAGGCGATGATCATCGGGTTCCGCAGCGGCTGCGTGAGGATCGCGCCGACCGAGGTCCGCCCGCTCGTCGAGACGTCGAGCAGCGTCAGGATCGTCGGCGCGAGGACGATCAGCTGCAGGAGGAGCGTCGGGGCCACCCACTGCGGATCGCCCAGCACGTAGATGGCGACCGGCAGTCCGATGTTGTTGGCGTTGACGTAGGAGGAGGCCGCGGTCCCGATCACCGTCTCCGGCAGCGGGCGGGGGAAGAGCAGCCGCGAGGCCAGCACGTAGAGCAGGGCGACGGTCAGCACCGTCAGGAGCGAGACGAGCAGGAACGAGGAGAAGAGGACGGAGACGTCGGCCCGCGACAGCACGGTGAACAGCAGCGCCGGCGTCGTGACGAAGAAGGCGATCCGCGACAGGATCAGCCGGCTCTCGGGCGGGACGATCCGGAACCGCGCGATCAGGTAGCCGACCGCGATGACGACCCCGATGATCGAGAAGCCGGTGAGCACGCCCTCCACGCCGCCGCCTCCCCGCCGCGGCCCGTCCGCTGTCGCGCCTCCACCCTAGGCAGTGGCCGGGCGTTGCAGCGCCGGCGGGACGCGCCTACGGTGTGCGGCATGCCGCATCTCGAGGTCCCCGGCGCGAGCCTCTACTGGGAGGCGGACGGCCACGCCTCCGCGCCCGCCCTGCTGCTCGTGCACGCGGGCATCGCCGATCTGCGGATGTGGGACCCGCTCGTCCCCGACCTCTCGCGCGACCGGCTGGTGGTCCGCTACGACGTCCGCGGCGCGGGCGGAACGAGCACGGAGGACGTGGAGTACGACCCGCGCCGGGACGCCCTGGACGGGCTCGACCACCTCGGGGTCGAGCGCGCGGTGGTCGTCGGCTGCTCGCGGGGCGGGACGCTCGCGCTCGACCTGGCGCTCGAGCATCCGGAGCGGGTGACCGGCCTGGTCGTGATCGCGCCGGGCCTGGCAGGCTTCGACTACCCCGCGCTGACGGCGGAGGAGGAGCGGCGCTTCGGGGAGGTCGAGGCGCTGGAGCTCGCGGGCGAGCGGGAGGCCGCGGCGATCGTCGAGGCGGAGCTCTGGGCCGTGGGTCCCGACCGCTCCGCGGACGACGTGGCTCCGGAGTTCCTCGCGCGGGTCCGGGAGCTCGCGCTCACGGGCGTCGGCCACGAGGCGGAGGCCCCCCGCCCGATCGATCCCTCCGGGCCGGCGGGCGAGCGGCTCGGGGAGATCGCCGTGCCGACCCTCGTCGTGGCGGGCGCGCACGACCTCTCCGAGTCGCTGCCGGTCTGCGAGCACCTCGCCGCCGAGGTGGGCGGTGCCGAGCTGCACGTGCTCGAGGACGCGGCGCACCTGCCCGGCCTCGAGCACCCCGAGGAGTTCCTCGCGGTGCTGCGGCCGTGGCTGGAGCGCCACGGGATCTGATCAGGCCACGGCGGCCAGGTCGAACGCCCAGTCCACGTAGAGCTCCGGCGGTTCGCCCTGCTCGACGAGGTCGATCCGGTCGAAGCCGGCCTCGACGCAGGTCGCGCCCGCGTCCAGGTCGCTCTCCGCCACGAAGGCGTGCACGAAGCGGGGCACGGGGAACGCCGCCGCCTCCTCGAGCAGCATCCGCACGGAGTCCGCGGTGATGCCGCGGGCGTGCGGAGCGATGCTCCACGCCGCCTCGTAGGCGACGACGCCGCGCGAGCAGCCGTACCAATAGCCGATGGAGCCGACGGAGAGTCCGTCCAGCTCGACCACGTAGAAGAACGCGTCGCCGTCCGCCCAACCGCGCAGGTAGCGGTCGTGGCGCACGAGGATCTCGCTCTCGCTCTCGAGGCCGCCGCCCGCGTGCGCGAGGGTGTCGCGCAGGACGGAGGCGTCCGCCTGCGGCCAGGGGAGCAGGCGGAGGTTCTCGGGGTGGTGGTCGATGCTGGCTGTTCTCTGGTCGCTTCCGGGTTCGGGTCCCGTCACGCGCTCCGATCCTCTCTCTCAGGATGGCTCGCCGATCGAGCGCGCCGCCAGGGTGTTCGGCGCGCCTGTCCGATCGGATGTCTCCGCACTCGGGATGCGGACACGGTGTCGCCCCATCTTCGACCCGATGAGGGGAGGGAAACGGAAGCGGTGAGGAATCTAGCCCCGGACGGGGGGCGGCACCTGCACAACGCCTGGGCAACCGCTGACCGCGGGGCCTCCGAGGGGCGGCGGAGACGTGCGCCCGCCCCCGCGAGATCGCCGCTTCGCTCCGCTGAGACGCAAGAAAAGCGCGCGCACGAGCCCATACGCTCGGAGTCGGAGCGCGTTCCGCTCCTGCAGCCCCGTATCACCAGCGTGAGGAGGATCACCATGTCGCAAGCCGTGCAGAGCACCGTCGTCGGAGAACCCGAGGTCGTCGAGGACCGCGTGGAGGAGTCCGCCGCCTGGCTCGACCTGAAGGCGGCCGCCGCCGGGCTGCAGCCGCTCCAGTCCCAGGACGGCTCGCTCGCCGATCCCGAGCGGCTCGAGGAGGCGCGCACCCTCGTCGAGCGGATCGTCGCCGGCGTCCGCACCCTCGCCCCCGCGTTCCCGCACGACGCCGCGTACCTCGACGCGCTGGTCGTCGACCTCGAGCGCTGGAGCGCCGGCGGACTCGGCCTGCCCGACTTCCTCGACTCGCTCACCGCGTTCCAGCCGCAGCTCGAGCGCGTCGACGGCCGCCGCCACCTCGTCGTCTTCCCCATGTACACCCAGAACGGCAGCCGCGACCGCCACGTCGAGGCCGTCCTCGTCGAGGTCGTCTGGCCGCGGTTCGTCGCCGAGCTGGAGGCGGGCGACTACTCCAACGCCCTCTTCGTGCCCGTGCGCTTCGTCGACTTCACCGCCGGCTACGACACCGACAGCGCCGTGCTGTTCCCCGAGACGGTCGCGATGCGCTCCGTCCCGTCCTTCACCTGGGGCGCGATCTTCGCCGACCGCGAGGCGGCCCGGTTCCGCCGCGTCGTCACGGAGGCGGCCCGGATCACCCGTCTCGAGCTCCCGGAGGACGCGCAGCGCCTGCTGGCCGACCAGCGCCTGGCGGAGGAGTCCTTCGTGATGTGGGACCTCATCCACGACCGCACCCACATGCGCGGCGACCTGCCGTTCGACCCGTTCATGATCAAGCAGCGGATGCCCTTCTTCCTCTACTCGCTGGAGGAGCTGCGGTGCGACCTCACCGCCTTCCGCGAGGCCGTCGCCATCGAGCGCCGCCTCGGCGCGCTCGACCGCCGCGACGACGAGGAGGAGGCGCTGGCCGAGCGCTCGCGCTTCGTGCAGTACGCGATCCTGTTCGACCGGCTCTTCCGCTTCCCGCTCACCGGGTCGCGGGTGCGCAACTACGACGGCCTCGGCGGCCAGCTGCTCTTCGCCTGGCTGCACCAGCACGGCGTCCTGCACTGGACCGACACCCGGCTGGCGTTCGAGTGGGACGGCGTCGCCGACGTGGTCGTCGCCCTCTCGGACGCGATCGACGAGCTCTACTGGCGCTCGATCGACCGGCCGAAGACGGCGCACTGGCTGGCCGCGCACGAGCTGATCGCGGCCACTCTCACTCCGCACCCCGCCTCCGCCTGGGCCCGCGGGCTCCCGGACGAGGTGCTGCTCGGCGCCCCGCGCGGCCTCACCGACGCGGTGCTGGACGACGAGTTCCCGCTGTCGATGTTCTACGAGGCCCTCGGGAGGAAGATGGGCGACGTCATCGCCTCGACCCGGGGCATCACCGGCCGGGACTGACGTCGCGCCCGGGAGGCGGCGGGGTGCGCTCCTCCGCCTCCCGGGGCCCCGTCCGACCGGCGTCGGTTAGCGTGGGGCGCATGCCCTCAGGTGACGGAGCCGCGGACCCGCTCGACGCGGGCTGGATCCGGCGAGCGCCGAGCCGGGCCGGATACGTGCGCGACGCGGTCACCGCGGGGATCCTGCTGGTGGCGACGGTCGTCTCCGTCGCGCTGTACTCCTCGGCGGGATTCCCGGACGCGGCGCACCCCGTCGTCAGCGCCCACTGGGCCGTCCTGATGACCCTTCCCCTCGCGCTGCGCCGCCGGTTCCCCGCGAGCGTGGCGGCCGGACTCTCCGTCGTCTACGCGCTCGGGATCGTGCTCCAGGTGCCGGAGTCGCTCTTCGGCCAGATCTGCCTGTTCCTCGCGCTCTACACGGTCGGCGCGTGGGGCCGGAACCGGCGCACGGCGCTCGTCGTCCGAGTGGCGATCGCGGTCGGGATGCTGGGCTGGCTGCTCACCACCCTCGCCACGGGCGAGTACTTCGGCAGCTCCGTGCCGGTCGACGACTCCCTCGGCCTGCTCTCGCCCTACGCGGCGGAGTCGGCCCTCGCGGTCGTCTCGAACCTGCTCTACTTCGGCAGCGCCTACGTCTTCGGCGAGGCGTCGTGGCAGTCGGCCCGCCGGCTGGAGGCGCTCGAGACGCGCACGGCCGAGCTCGACGACGAGCGGGAGCGCTCCTCGCGGCAGGCCGTGTCCTCCGAGCGGCTGCGGATCGCGCGCGAGCTGCACGACGTGGTCGCGCACCACGTCAGCGTGATGGGCGTGCAGGCGGGAGCGGCGCGGCGGGTGCTGGCGCGGGATCCGGAGCGGGCGGCGGCATCGCTCAGCGCCATCGAGGGCGACGCGCGCTCGGCGATCGAGGAGCTGCACCGCATCCTGGTCGCGCTGCGCGCCGAGGACGCGGTCCCGAATCCGCTCACCGACGCCGCGTCCACCCGCGGGGTGGCCCAGCTCGAGGAGCTGGTCGCGGCGTCCAGCGGATCGGGCCTGCCCACCGTCTTCCTCACCCTCGGCACGCCCCGCGAGATCCCCGCGACGGTGGGGCTCAGCCTCTACCGCATCGCGCAGGAGTCGCTCACGAACGTCCGCAAGCACGCGGGGCGCGGCGCGCACGCCGAGGTGCGCCTCCGCTACGCCCCCGACGCGGTCGAGCTCGAGATCGCCGACGACGGCGGGTCCGGCCCGCACCCGAGCGCTCCCGCCTCCTGCGGACTGGGGCACACCGGCATGAGCGAGCGCGCGGCCGCGGTCGGCGGCTGGATCGAGATGGGGCCGAGGGGCGGAGGCTACCTCGTGCACGCCCGGGTGCCGCTGTCCCCCGTCCGGGCGAGCGTGCCGGACGCCGACGACCCGGTACCGTCGTCGGAGACGTCGCGGGGGCGTCAGGAGCGAGCGAGCGGGGGCCGCCCATGACCGAGCACGTGCGCGTGCTGCTCGTCGACGACCAGGAGCTCGTCCGCGTGGGCTTCCGCATCATCCTCGAGTCGGAGCCGGGGATCGAGGTGGTCGGCGAGGCCCGCACCGGGCTCGAGGCCCTGCAGCGCGCCTCCGAGCTGCGCCCCGACGTGATCTGCATGGACGTGCAGATGCCCGGGCTCGACGGCCTGGCCGCGACCCGCGAGATCGTGGCCGACCCGCGCCTGTGCTCGCGGGTGCTCATCCTCACCACCTTCGACCGCGACGACTACCTCTTCGAGGCGCTCTCGGCCGGCGCCAGCGGGTTCCTGCTCAAGAACGCGTCGCCGGAGGAGCTGGTCGAGGCCGTGCAGGTGGTCGCCCGCGGCGACGCGATGCTCGCCCCCGACGTCACCCGGCGCGTGATCGAGCGGTTCGCGTCCGTGCCCGAGCGCACGCCGACCGCCGCCGACCACCCCGGAGTGGCCGATCTGACGGACCGCGAGCGGGAGGTGCTCGTGCACCTGGCGCGGGGCTGGTCGAACGCCGAGATCGCGGCCGAGCTGTTCGTGGGCGAGGCGACCGTGAAGACGCACGTCTCGAAGATCCTGATGAAGCTCGGCGTGCGCGACCGGATCCAGGCGGTCGTGTTCGCCTACGAGCACGGGATCGCGGTGCCGGGGCGCCCCTGAGCGGTGGGCCGGGCGGTCGGCAGCGGGGCGGACAGGTCGGAGGTGCTCGACGCCGGGGCGGTCAGCGCCGGGGCTGGCTCGAGGCCGGGCGCGGCGGGGTGCGGCGGACGAACTCCATCCGGATCTCCGGCACGATCTTCCGGTCGAGCACGACCGTCATGTAGCGGCCGTCGACGCGGGCGCCGATCGCGACCACGTCCGGATCGGTGTCCACGCGGTAGCCGCGCAGCGCCTCCCCGTCCACGATCACCGGGACGCCCCGCACGACGTCCTCGTCGCGGAGGGCGGCGGCGACCACCGGCATCCCGCCGCGGCGGCTGCGCACGCGGCCCGGGAAGGTGTTGCGGAGCACGTCGCCCATGTGGGCCGCGAGGCGGGACTCCAGGGGCCGGCTGCGCTCGGCGGGGATCGGCACGGAGGTGCGGACCGCCTCCCAGAGCACCGGGTACCGCATCCGCGTCACCTGGTCGACCATCCACGGCGGCAGGTGGTCGTTCTCGGCGCGCTCGATCGCGCGCTTCTGCTCGGGGGTCAGCGGGACGTGGTTGACGGGGTCGGCGCGGTTGCGCGGGTTCTTGTAGAACGAGTACGAGAGCGAGATCTCGACGAAGCGGCCGAGCGCCATCGTCTGCGCCGCGGCGAACTCCTCCAGCCTCGGCTGGGGCGCGAACGCGAGGACGGGATCGCCGAAGCGAGCCGCGATCTCGTCCACCCCGGGAGGGGCGGGCATGTCGCGGACAGCTCCCGTCGTGTCCATGCGCATACGTCAAGAGTGGCCTGCCTCCCAGCCGATACCAACTTCTTGACGGAGATCGGCTTTCGGGTCGTCGTCCTTTCACCTGCCCGAAACATGCGGGAGGCAGGAGGGGTGTCTCGGCGGGCGCCTCCGGGGCTCCTCCGGGCGGCGGGCTGCGAAGATGGAGGGATGAGCGCTCTGCACGATCCCGACGTCCGCGGCTTCGCCTCCGACAACTACTCCGGAGTGCACGACGAGGTCCTCGCCGCGATCGCCGCGGCCAACGGAGCGCACCAGATCGCCTACGGCGAGGACGTCTACACCGAGCGCCTGCAGGAGGCGTTCCGCCGCGAGTTCGGCGAGCAGGCCCAGGCCTTCCCCGTCTTCAACGGCACGGGCGCCAACGTCACCGGCCTGCAGTCGATGCTGCCGCGGTGGGGCGCCGTCGTCTCGGCGGGCACCGCGCACATCACCTCCGACGAGGGCGGAGCGCCGGAGAAGGTCGGCGGGATCAAGATCCTCACGGTCCCCACGCCCGACGGCAAGCTGACCCCGGCGCTGGTCGACCAGGAGGCGTGGGGCTTCGGCGACGAGCACCGCGCCCAGCCGCTCGTGGTCTCGATCACCCAGTCCTCCGAGCTCGGCACCGTCTACACCCCGGAGGAGGTGCGCGCGCTCGCCGACCACGCGCACGGCCTCGGCATGCGGCTGCACATGGACGGGGCGCGCATCGCGAACGCCGCGGCCGCCCTCGGCCTGCCCCTGCGCTCCTTCACGACCGACGCGGGCGTCGACGTGCTCTCGTTCGGCGGCACCAAGAACGGCATCCTGCTCGGCGAGGCGATCGTCGTGCTCGACCCGGCGGCCTCGACCGGGCTGACCTTCCTCCGCAAGACCAACATGCAGCTGTCCTCCAAGATGCGCTTCATCTCGGCGCAGCTGCTCGCCCTGCTCGACGACGGCGGCGAGGAGGAGCCCCTGTGGCTCCGCTCGGCCCGGCACGCGAACGCCATGGCGGCGCGCCTGCGCTCGGGGCTCGAGGAGGCGATCGCCGCCGGCCGGATCACCGGGCTCGAGTTCACGCAGCAGACCCAGGCCAACGCGGTGTTCGCGACGCTGCCGCCCGGAGTCGCGGACCGGCTCCGCACCGCCTACCGCTTCTACGACTGGAACCCGGCGACCGGCGAGGTCCGCTGGGTCTGCTCCTTCGACACGACGGAGGACGACATCGACGCGTTCACGGCCGCGATCGAGCGCGAGCTGGCCGCGTGAGGGCCCGCCTCCCGCGCCTGGCGACGGTCGGCGCCGCGCTCGCCGTTCTCGTCGCGCTGACGGGCTGCACGTCGGCCGAGCGCTCGGACGTCGCGGCCACCCCGTCGGCGTCCGAGACCGCCGCTCCGACTCCCTCCGCGACTCCGACGCCCTCGCCCACGGCCTCGACCCGCCTGGGCTGCGACTCCCTCCTCCCCGCCACGCGGGCGGCCTCGGCGCTGGGGGTCTCCCGCAGCGCTCTCGAGGGCAGCCGCGAGGTGACGACGCGCTCCTCGGGCGAGCTGATCCGCGAGGCCGCGGAGGAGAACGGCGGAGTGCTCCGCTGCGCCTGGTACGACGAGGACGCCTCGATCACCGCGGCCGCGGTCGACGACGCCGCCGAGGCCTTCGCCGGCCGTCCGGGCCCGCGCCTCGAGACCGGCGTCGAGGCCTACGGCTCCTGCACCGACGGCAGCTGCGACCTGGACCTGCTCGCCGGCGCCACCTGGGTGACGCTGCAGCTGCGAGGCGCCCCCGCGGCCGTCGACCTCGCCGCGCTGGCGACCGGCACCGCCTCCGCCGCGCTCGGCAGCCTCGACGAGCCGGTCACCGCGACGGCGCCCGTCTGCACCGAGGTCCTGACGGCCGAGCAGCTGTCCGGTGCCGCCGGTCTCGCGCAGGCGACCGCGGGGACGGGGACCGGGACGCCGACCACCGCGTCGGCCGCTGCCGCCGCCCGGGCCGGATACGCCTCCTGCAGCTGGAGCGACGCCTCCAGCGCCGCCTACTCGGGCGTGACGGTCGACGCGCTCCCGAACGGCGACGACGGCTGGCGGAACCTCTCGCTGACCTCGGGCCTGGCGATCCCGCTCGAGCCGCTCGACGGCTTCGGCGAGAAGGCCCTCACCGGCTGCGCGGCGGGCGTCTGCGAGATCGACGCGCTGGCCGACGACGTGTGGTGGCGCGTGACCGTCACCGGCGACGCGGCGAAGGCCGAGGCCGTCGCCCGCGCCGTGCTCGCGAACGCCTGAACCGGGCACCCCGCTCCTCCTCCGCGAGCGGGTCAGCGCCAGTACTCGTACCAGGACGACTCGCAACAGCCGAGGGACGCGTAGAGGCGGCGGGCGCCGGCGTTCTCGGCGAGCACCTGGAGCCAGAAGCGCGCGACGCCCCGGCCGGACGCGTCCTCGAGGAGGGCGCGGATCACGGCGGAGGCGAGCCCGCGGCGCCGGGCGTCCGGGCGGGTCGCCAGGGCGAAGAGGCCGCCCCAGAGCTCGCCGTCCGGCGCCGTGACGAGCGCGAGGCGGCCGGTCGCGGCGGGGCCGTCCCCGTCGACGGCGAGAGCGTAGGAGGAGGGGCAGCCCGCGAGGATGCGCTCGGCGACCGCGCGCTCCTCCGCTCCACCGCGACCGTCCACCGACCACCAGAGGGCGAGCCAGTCCTCGTCGGGAGCCGGGGCGAGGCGGACGCGAGGCTGCGGCGCGGGCCTCGGCGGCACTGGCCTCGACGGCGCGGACCCCGACGTCGTGGACAGGGCGGCGAGCGCCTCCTGCACCGAACCCGCCAGCACGAGCGTCCGGTCGATCGGCGCGGCGCCCCGCTCGGCGAGCAGCCCGGTCAGACCGGCGGGGCTCGGCGGCCCGATCTGCACGAGGGGCGCGATCCCGTGCTCGCGGGCGAACGCCTCCGCCGCGTCGAGCGCCGCCTCCTGGTCGACGACGTCGCCGGACGCGAGCACCGAGTTCGCGCGCTTGGTGACTCCTGCGGAGGCGCGCAGCTCCCACGCGCCGAGGGGGCGCCGCACGAGCGCGGGCCAGGCGTCGGCGGCGAGGCGGTCGAGCAGGCGCGGATCCATCGGGCCACGGTAGCGGGAGCGGCGCCGGAGCCCTGTGGACGCCCCCGGAAACGGCTCCGGCCCGCAGGATCCGCCGCGGACGAGCCGAGCGGGATCCTGCGGGCCGGAGGCCGTGGAGGGACGAGCCCTACATGTTGATCATGTGCCCCTTGAGGCCGTGGAAGCCCTCCTGCAGCGCCTCCGACAGCGTCGGGTGGGTGTGCACGTTGCGGGCCAGCTCGGTCGCGGTGAGGTCCCACTTCTGGGCGAGCGTGAGCTCGGGGAGCAGCTCCGAGACGTCCGGGCCGATCATGTGGGCGCCGAGGAGCTCGCCGTACTTCTTGCTCGCGATGAGCTTCACGAAGCCGGTGGGCTCGCCGAGGCCGTGGGCCTTGCCGTTCGCCATGAAGGGGAAGGTCGAGACGGTGATCTCGTGTCCCTCGTCCGTCGCCTGCTTCTCGGTGAGGCCGAAGGAGGCGATCTGCGGCTGGCAGAACGTCGCCCGCGGCATCATCCGGTAGTCGCCCAGGGTCTGGGTCTCGGCACCGGCGAGGGTCTCGGCGGCGACGACGCCCTGCGCCTCCGCGACGTGCGCGAGCTGCAGCTTCGCGGTGACGTCGCCGATGGCGTAGATGTGCGGCACGTTGGTGCGCATGTGGTCGTCGATCGCGATCGCGCCGCGCTCGGTGAGCTCGACGCCCGTCTTCTCGAGGCCGAAGCCCTCGGTGCGGGGGACCCAGCCGATCGACATGAGCACCTTGTCGACCTCGAGGGTCGACTGCGTGCCGTCCTTCGCGGTGTAGGTGACCGTGACGTAGCCGTCCTTGTCGACGACCGACTCGACCTTGGTCGAGGTCAGGATCTCGACGCCGAGCTTCTTGTACTGCTTCTGGATCTCCTTGGAGACGTCCGGGTCCTCGTTGGGGAGGGCGCGGTCCATGAACTCGATGATCGTCACGTCGACGCCGTAGTTCCTGAGGACGTAGGCGAACTCCATGCCGATCGCGCCCGCGCCCACGATGGCCATCGTGTCGGGGAGCTCGCGGGTCATGATCTGGGTCTCGTAGGTGACGACGTTCTCGGAGAGCTCGACGCCGGGGAGGAGGCGGACGCTCGCGCCGGTCGCGATGATCGCGTCGTCGAAGGTCAGCGACTCCGTGCCGCCCTTGCTCAGCTGCACGTCGAGGCCCTGCGGGCCGGTGAAGGAGCCGACGCCGTCGAACTCGGCGATCTTGTTCTTCTTCATCAGGAAGTGGACGCCCTTGGTGCGGCCGTCCGCGACCGAGCGGCTGCGGTCGAACGCCGCGCCGAAGTCGAACGAGACGTCGCCCGAGATGCCGAACTGCTTCGCCTGGGTGTGGAAGAGGTGGGCGAGCTCCGCGTTGCGCAGCAGCGCCTTGGACGGGATGCAGCCGACGTTGAGGCAGACACCGCCCCAGTACTGCTTCTCGACGACGGCGACGGACTTGCCGAGCTGGGCGGCGCGGATCGCGGCCACGTATCCGCCGGGGCCTGCCCCCAGGACGACGACGTCGAAGTGCTGGGCCATGGATGATCCTCCAGAGTCGTGGATGGTGGTGCGCGGGGTGACCACGCCGTCTCCCACCGTACCGTTCCGGGGCTCGGAGGCGGCCCGCTCCTCCGTGGGCGAACGCGCGTGCGGGCGCCTGCCGTGCGCGCGCGGGAATGCCCGCGGTGCGGGGACGGTTGGGCTCCACGGGCGACGGAGCCCCTCCCCCAGTCCCCCGCACGGAAGAAGCCCCGCGATGTCCGCCACCGCCTCCCGCACCGCCAGCACCAGCGCCCCGATCCTCGACGTCCTCGCGGAGCGCTGGAGCCCCCGCTCCTACGACGCGTCCGCGACCGTCTCCGACGAGACCCTCGCGTCCCTCCTCGAGGCCGCGCGCTGGTCCCCGTCCGCCAGCAACTCGCAGCCGTGGCGCTTCATCGTCGCCCGCCGCGGAACCGACGGGTTCGACCGCATCGTCTCGACGCTCGCCGGCTTCAACGGCGCCTGGGCCGGCTCCGCCGCCGTCCTGGTCGTCGCGCTGGCCGAGACCGTCGACTCCGAGGGGAAGCCGCGCCCCTGGGCCGTCTACGACCTCGGCCAGTCGATCGCCCACCTCAGCGTCCAGGCGCACCACGAGGGCCTGCACGTGCACCAGATGGCCGGCTTCGACAAGGACGCCGTCCGCGCCGCGTTCGGCGTCGACGAGCGCTTCGACCCGGTGACGATCGCCGCGGTGGGAGTCGCGGCCGACGCCGACGCGCTGGCGAACGAGACCCTCCGCGAGCGCGAGACCGCGCCGCGCACCCGCCTGCCCCTCGAGGAGCTCGTGCTCGTCCAGGCGTAGCCCTCCGGCGGAAGGCCTCCCCCGTCTGCGGACCGGGGAGGCCTTCCGCGTCCCACCCCCTGTGTTACTCCCCGTGTCGGTCCCCGCTGTGCCGCCGGGAGCCTCTCCGTACGATCGGACGATCCGCCCGCCCGTCCCGCTGCCCGGAGAGACATGCCCGCCACCCCCGCCGCCCGCACGAGCCTGGCCTTCGACGCCGAGCTCGGCCAGTCGGCGTTCCCCGTGCGCTTCGAGGGGGTCGGCCGCACCTTCGCGCCCGGGTCCCCCGTGCTGACGGACGTGACGCTCGAGGCCGCCGCGGGCGAGGTCATCGCGATCCTCGGCCCGAGCGGCTGCGGCAAGTCGACGCTGCTGCGCATCGCGGCGGGCCTGGACACCGCCTCTGAGGGGTCCGTCCTCATCGACGGCGCCCCCGTCTCCGGCATCGACCCGCGCTGCGCGGTGGCGTTCCAGGAGCCGCGGCTGCTGCCCTGGCGGAGCATCGCCGACAACGTCGCGCTCGGCCTGCCGCGCGGCACCCCGCGCCCGGCCGCCCGCGCCGCCGTCGACGAGCTGCTCTCGCTGGTCGGCCTCACCGCGCACGCCCGCTCGCGGCCCCGCGAGGTGTCCGGAGGCATGGCCCAGCGCGCTTCCCTCGCCCGCGCCCTCGCCCGGAACCCCGGCGTGCTCCTCCTGGACGAGCCCTTCGGGGCGCTCGACGCGCTGACCCGCCTGCGGATGCAGGACCTGCTGCTCGACGTGCACGCGGCGGCTCCGGCGACGATCCTGCTCGTCACCCACGACGTCGACGAGGCCCTGCAGCTGGCCGACCGCATCGTGCTCCTCGGGCGCGACGAGCCCGGAGGCGTCTCGCGCATCCAGCGGATCGTCACCGTCCCCGGCGCGCGGCCCCGCGACCGCGGCTCGGCGGAGCTCGCCGAGCACCGGGCCGAGCTCCTCGCGGGGCTGGGCATCGAGCGGCACTGACCCCGGGCGGATCGACCCGCATCCCTCCACCCGGGCGGCACGGTCCGGGCGGCACGACCTCCCTCCCCAGCCGCCTCCTCCTCCCGCTCTCCACCGCACGAGCACCTCCCCGCACCGCCCCTCCCCTGCAGCGTCCACACTCGCTGTCACCGCATCCCCGAAGCCGAGGCCCCCATGTCGTTCACCAGCTCCCCGCTCACCCGCCGCACCGCTCTCGCCGGTCTGCTCACCGCCGCCGCCGTCCCGCTCCTCGCGGGCTGCGTGCAGGGCGAGGGCGGAGGAGGAGCGGCGGCCGCGACCGCCGACGCCGCCTCCGGAGGAACCCGGGGCGGCACGCTCACGCTCGACTTCGCGACGTACAACCCGCTGAGCCTGGTCATCAAGGAGAAGGGCTGGCTCGAGGCCGCCCTCGCCGAGCAGCAGGTCACCGTCGCCTGGGTGCAGTCGGCCGGCTCCAACAAGGCCAACGAGGCCCTGCGCGCCGGAGCGATCGACGTCGGCTCGACCGCCGGCTCCGCCGCGCTGCTCGCCCGCTCGAACGGCTCGCCGATCAGGACGATCGACATCTTCTCGCAGCCGGAGTGGTCGGCCCTCGTCGTCCCCGCCGGCTCGGCGATCACGTCGGTCGAGCAGCTCAAGGGCAAGCAGATCGCGGCCACCAAGGGCACCGACCCCTACTTCTTCCTGGTGCAGGCGCTCGAGGCCGCCGGGCTGGGCATCGGCGACGTGACGGTGCAGAACCTGCAGCACGCCGACGGCTGGGCGGCGCTGCAGAACGGCTCCGTCGACGCCTGGGCGGGCCTGGACCCGATCATGGCCGGCGCCGAGGCGGCCGGGGCGGCCCTGCTCTACCGCAACGTCGACTTCAACTCCTACGGTCTGCTCAACGCGACCGAGAGCTTCCTCGCCGAGAAGCCGGACCTCGCGCAGACCGTCGTGAACGCGTACGAGCACGCCCGCGCCTGGGCGCTCGAGAACCAGGACGAGACGGCGAGCATCCTCGCCTCCGTCGCCGGCCTCGACGTGGCGGTGGCGACGACGGTCATCACCGAGCGCAGCAACCTCGACGTCGACAACGTCCCCGGCTCTGCGCAGACCGACGTGCTCGCCGTGATCGGCCCGATCTTCGTCGAGAACGGCGACGTCGCCTCGCAGCAGCAGGTCGACGACGCGCTCGACTCGCTGCTCGACGACACCTACGCCTCGGCGGCCGACCCGAGCGCCATCGGCGCCTGAGGGTCCGGCCCTCCGCCCCCGACCCCGTGATCCGAGGAGACCGACGATGACGATCCGCGACGACGACACCGCGACCGACGCCGATGTGCTGCGGCGGAGCGCGCTGTCCGCGCCGATGCCGGGTGAGCCCGGACTCGTGACGGCGGGCCCGTCGGTCGCGGCCTCCCAGCGCCGCCTCCGCGAGGACCGCTCCCACCCGCTCACATCGCGACGGTGGTTCGTGGTCGCGGGAGGCGCGATCCTGCCCGTGCTGCTGCTCGCCGCCTGGCAGATCGCGACGACGACCGGGATGGTCTCGGTGGCGGTCTTCCCCTCGCCCGCGATGGTCTGGGCGGCCGGCGTCGACCTCGCCCAGCGCGGCGACCTCGGCCAGGACGTCGCCATCTCGACGCAGCGCGTGCTCATCGGGTTCGCGCTCGGCTCGGCGCTCGGGCTCGTGGTCGGCGCGCTCTTCGGGCTCTCCCGCGTCTGGGAGGTCGTCCTCGGGCCGACCCTCGGCGCGATCCGGGCGGTCCCGTCGCTGGCCTGGGTCCCGCTGCTGCTGCTCTGGATGGGCATCGGCGAGGAGTCGAAGATCACGCTGATCACGATCGGCGCGTTCTTCCCGGTCTTCACCACGGTGGCCACGGCGCTCGGCCACGTCGACCGGCACCTCGTCGAGGCGGGCCGCGCCTTCGGCCTCTCGGGCTTCCGGCTCTTCACGACGGTGCAGCTGCCCGCGGTGATCCCCTCCGTGATCTCCGGGCTGCGCCTCGCGCTCGCCCAGTCGTGGCTGTTCCTGGTCGCCTCCGAGCTCATCGCCTCCTCGATGGGCCTCGGCTTCCGCCTCATCGACAGCCAGAACAACGGCCGGATCGACCGGGTGTTCCTGGCGATCGTCCTGCTGGCCGTGCTGGGCAAGCTCACCGATGCCGTCGTCGGCGTGTTCCAGCGCTACGCCGTGAGGAAGTGGGCGTGAGCGCCGGGGAGGGAGCTCCGAGCGTGAGCGGGACGATCGCCAACCTGCTCGACGAGCACCGCCGGTTCCCCCCGCCCGCGGCCTTCGCCGCGCAGGCGAACGCGGGCGCGGAGGAGTACTCGCGCGCCGCCGCCGATCCGGTCGCGTTCTGGGAGGAGGCCGCCCGCCGCCTCGAGTGGGCGGAGCCGTGGCACACCGCCCACAGCTGGGAGCCTGCCGCTGCGCTGCCCGACGGCTCGCTCTCGGTGCCGCGCACGACCTGGTTCGAGGGTGGACGGTTGAACGTGGCCGTCAACTGCGTCGACCGCCACGTGGACGTGGGACGCGGCGGGAAGACCGCCCTCCACTTCGAGGGCGAGCGCGGCGACCGGCGGTCGATCACCTACGCCGAGCTCCAGCGCGAGGTCTCCCGCGCCGCGAACGCGCTGACCGCGCTCGGGATCGGGAAGGGCGACCGCGTCGTCGTCTATCTCCCGGTGATCCCCGAGACCATCGTCATCACGCTCGCGATCGCGCGGATCGGCGCGATCCACTCGCTCGTCTTCGGCGGCTTCTCCGCCGAGGCGGTGCGGTTCCGCGTGGAGGACACCGGCGCGAAGCTCCTGGTCACCACGGACGGGCAGTTCCGGCGCGGAGCGGCGGTGCCGGTCAAGGCGAGCGCCGACCGGGCGGTCGAGGGCGTCGCGTCGATCGAGCACGTCCTCGTCGTCCGCCGCACCGGTGAGACCGACGTCCCGTGGACCCCGGGCCGCGACGTCTGGTGGCACGAGCTGGTCGACGCGCAGAGCGACGTCCACGAGGCCGAGGCCTTCGACTCCGAGACGCCGCTGTTCATCATCTACACCTCCGGCACGACCGGGAAGCCCAAGGGGCTGGTGCACACCAGCGGCGGCTACCTCACGCAGGCCTCCTGGACGCACTGGGCGGTGTTCGACGCGAAGCCGGACGACGTGCACTGGTGCACCGCCGACCTCGCCTGGGTCACCGCGCACACCTACGAGATCTACGGACCGCTCTCGAACGGGCTCACCCAGGTGATCTACGAGGGCACCCCGAGCACCCCGCACACGGCCCGGCACTTCGAGATCATCGAGCGGTACGGGGTGACCGTCTACTACACGGCGCCGACGCTGATCCGGACGCTGATGACCTGGTTCCCCGAGGGCGTGCCCGCCCGGTACGACCTGTCGAGCCTGCGCCTGCTCGGCACCGTCGGCGAGTCCATCAACCCCGAGGCCTGGGTCTGGTTCCACGAGGCGATCGGCGGCGGACGCTGCCCGATCGTCGACACCTGGTGGCAGTCCGAGACCGGCGCCGCGGTGATGTGCCCGCTGCCGGGCGTCTCGACCCTCAAGCCGGGCTCGTCTCTCGGAGCCCTGCCCGGGCTCGGCGTCCTCGTGGTCGACGAGCACGGCGAGCGGGTGCCGAACGGCTCCGGCGGCTACCTCGTGGTCGACCGGACCGGGCCGGCGCTCGCCCGCACCGTGTGGGGCGACCCGGAGCGGTACCGCGACTCCTACTGGGCCCGCTACGCGTCCCAGGGGTGGTTCTTCTCCGGGGACGGCGCGAAGTACGACGCCGACGGCGACGTCTGGGTGCTCGGCCGCGTCGACGACGTCATCAACGTCTCCGGGCACCGCCTGTCCACGATCGAGATCGAGTCGGCACTCGTCGCCCATCCGGCCGTCGGCGAGGCCGGAGTCGTCGGAGTCGCCGACGCGACGACCGGCCAGGCCATCGCGGCGTTCGTCATCCCCTCCGATGAGGCCGTCGACCGCAGCGAGGAGGACCCGGCCTACTGGGCCGCGCTCGGCACGACGCTCTCGGTGCTCCTGCGCGACCACGTGGCGGTCGCGATCGGTCCGATCGCCAAGCCGCGCGACGTGGTGGTGGTGCCGGATCTGCCCAAGACCCGCTCCGGCAAGATCATGCGGCGGCTGCTCGGCGACATCCGCGACGGCCGCCCGCTCGGAGACGTGACGAGCCTCCAGGACGACACCGTCCCGGCGCGCATCGCCCGCATCGTCGCCGAGCGCGGGTAGGCGCCGCGCCAGTCGGACGCGGCGGGCGGACCCTGTTTCGGGGAGGCGTCGGGAGCCTGCGCGTCCGCGGCGAGGAGGGGCCGCCGGGGAGCATCCGGAGTAGCGTGAAGCCGTGCGCGACGTCCAACAGCAGATCATCTCCGAGCTCCACGTCTCCCCCGCCGTCGATCCGGCCGTCGAGGTCGAACGGCGCAGCGGATTCCTCGCCGACTACCTCCGCAGCACCGGCGCGAAGGGCCTCGTCCTCGGCATCAGCGGCGGCCAGGACTCGAGCCTCGCCGGGCGCCTCTGCCAGCTCGCGGTCGAGCAGGTCCGCGCGAGCGGCGGCGACGCCTCCTTCATCGCGGTCCGCCTGCCGTACAAGGTGCAGGCCGACGAGGAGGACGCCCAGCTCGCCCTCACGTTCATCCGCCCGGACCGCCAGGTCGTCTTCGACATCCACCAGGGCGTCGACGGCGTGGCCGCAGCGTTCGGCGACGCGGTCGACGAGCCGATCAGCGACTTCGTGAAGGGCAACGTGAAGGCGCGGATGCGGATGATCGCGCAGTACGCAATCGCCGGCCAGGCCGGGATGCTCGTCGTCGGGACCGACCACGCGGCCGAGGCGGTCACCGGCTTCTTCACGAAGTACGGCGACGGCGGCGCCGACGTCCTCCCGCTCACCGGCCTCACCAAGCGGCAGGGGCGCTCGCTCCTCGAGCACCTGGACGCACCGGCCCGGCTCTACGAGAAGGCGCCGACGGCGGACCTGCTCGACGACAACCCCGGCCAGACCGACGAGACGAACCTCGGGCTCACCTACGCCGACCTCGACACGTACCTCGAGGGCGGCGAGGTCGACCGGGCCGTCGCCGAGGCCATCGAGGCGCGGTACGCCGCGACCGAGCACAAGCGCCAGGTGCCGCTGTCGATGTTCGACGACTGGTGGCGCTGAGCCGCCGCTGACCGCTTCCAGCGGCCGGCAGCTCAGGACCGCACGGGGCCCCGCTGAGGCGGGGCTCCCGTGCGTCCGGCGCGGAACCGATGCGAGGACCGGACCCGCCGCGGTATCAGGAGTCGGCGCGGGCGTTGTAGACGAGCACCTCGCCGGAGTCGACGGAGGCGCGGTAGGCGCGGAACACGTCGAGGGCCTCGTCGCGGAGCACGCCGTCGACGACCTCGATCCCGCGGGCCTCGAACTGGGCGGCCCAGTCCTCGCGCATCGGCCCCTCGTCGAAGGTGCTGATCTCCTCGAGCTCGGGGCCGGAGCCCGCGACGACCAGGCGGCGCACCCCCGACCACATCGTCGCTCCGTAGCACTGCACGCACGGGCGCCAGTTGACGACCAGGTCGTGAGCGGGGAGGCCCTCGCCGCCGAGGTCCCAGGTGCCGAGCGCGGTCTGCGCGAGACCGAGCGCCGTCACCTCGGCGTGGCCGGACGAGACCCCGCTGCCGAGGACGACGTTCACTCCGACCGAGACGAGACGACCGGAGTCGCGCTCGACGACGATCGCCGCGAACGGGCCGCCGTTCCCCTCGCGGAAGTTGCGGTCGGCGAGCGCGTGCACGAGGGCCATCCGGTCCTCGAGGCTCGGGAGGACCTCGGGGACGTCGCGGAGGGCGTCACCGATCCAGGCCGGCAGGGCGATCTCGTAGCGGGTGGCGAGGCGGTCGATGTCCATGGGTCCTCCGGGAGACGGGGCGGGGCGGGCGGCGGGCGGAGACGGATGCGCGGCAGGCACGGCACAAATGACGCAGGGACGGCGGCGGCCGTCGCCCCTCAGCCTCGCAGTCCCGAGCGCCGGAGACGGAATCGGCCCGGCGCGTCGACGCGGAGGTCAGGCGAGGAGGGCCTCGCCGAGCGCCGCGGCCTGCGCCGCCCAGAAGCGCTTCGCCACGCCGGTACGGCGGAACAGGGCGTCGAAGCCGTGGAAGGCGCCCTCCACGATCTCGAGCCCGCACGGCACTCCGGCCGCGCGCAGGCGCTCGGCGTAGCGGACGTCCTCGTCGTGGAAGAGGTCGAGGCCGCCGACGCCGATCCAGGCCGGCGGCAGGCCCGTGAGGTCGTCGCGGCGGGCGGGGGCGGCGTAGGCCGTGCCGCCGGGGCCGCCGGGCTCGCCGGCGAGGTAGGCGGTCCAGCCGAAGCGGTTGCTGCCCGGGGTCCAGACGCGGACTCCGCGCGGAGGAGGACCGGGCCGGGTGACGGTGCGGTCGTCGAGCATCGGGTAGACGAGCAGCTGGAACGCGGGCTGCGCTCCTCCGCGGTCGTGGGCGAGGAGGGTCGCACCCGCGGCGATGCCGCCGCCCGCAGTCGCGCCTCCGACGGCGATGCGCGCCGGGTCGACGCCGCGCTCCTGCGCGTGCTCGACGAGCCAGTCGAACGCGGCCAGCACGTCCTCGACGGCAGCCGGCGCGGGATGCGCGGGCGCGAGGCGGTAGTCGACGGAGACGACCGTGATGCCCAGGGTGCGGGCGAAGTCGATGCAGGACGCCTCGTCCTGGAGGTGGCTGCCGAGCACCATGCCGCCGCCGTGCACCCAGAGGAGCGCGGGAGCGGTACCGCGGAGGATGCGCGGCCGGTAGCTGCGGGCCCGGACGGGAGCGGCTCCGGCGACGGGGATCTCGACGTCGTCGACCACGATGTCGGGCGGAGCCTCGCCTCCCTCGGCGGCGCGTCGCGTGGCGAGGCGCAGCAGTCGCGGGCCGAGGACGATCGGCGGGAGGAAGCGGCCGAGCGCGAGGTCGGGGTGGAAGAGGGGCGCCGTCGCGGCGGTGCGGGCTGACGCGGTCATGCGCGGGAGGCTACTCCTCGCGACCGTGCCGGCGCCCCTCGGCGGGACTACGGACGCACGAGGGTCTTGATCGCGCGGCGCTCGTCCATGGCGGCGTACGCCTCGGCGATCTCCTCGAGGGGCAGCTCGAGGTCGAAGACCAGACCGGGCTCGATCGCGCCGCTGAGCACGTCGGGCAGCAGCTCGGCCATGTAGCCGCGGACCGGCGCGACTCCGCCGTTGACGCCCACGTTCGAGCCGAACATCTGGCGGACGGGCAGCTCGGGGCCTCCGTTGGGGACGCCGACGTAGCCGACCATGCCGCCGGGGCGGGCGGAGTCGAGGGCCTGCTGCATCGACTCCTTGGTGCCGACGCACTCGAGCACGCAGTCGGCGCCGATCCCGCCGGTCAGCTCGCGGACGCGCGCGACGCCCTCGTCGCCGCGGGTCTCGACGATGTGGGTCGCCCCGAAGCGGCGGGCGAGGTTCTGCCGCGACTCGTGCCGCGACATCGCGATGATCGTGGTCGCGCCGAGGCGCTTGGCCGCCAGGACGGCGCAGAGGCCGACCGCGCCGTCGCCGACGACCGCGACGGTCGAGCCCGCGGTGACGCCGGCCGAGACCGCGGCGTGGTGGCCGGTCCCCATCACGTCGGCGAGGGTGAGCAGGCTCGGGATGAGCGCCGGGTCCGGATCGATGCCCACGCGGAAGAGCGTGCCGTCGGCGAGGGGCACGCGCACCTTCTCGCCCTGGGCGCCGTCCGCGAAGCCCTCCTCGCGGACCTCAGCGCCCCACCAGCCGCCGGTGAGGCACGAGGTGGAGACGCCGTTGGCGCAGTTCGCGCAGGTGCCGTCGCAGACGTAGAACGGGGCGATCACGAAGTCGCCGACCGCGACGTCGTGCACGTCGTCGCCGATCTCCTCGACGACGCCGACGAACTCGTGGCCGATGCGGTGCGCCTCCTTGGTGGGAGTGACGCCGCGGTAGGGCCAGAGGTCGGAGCCGCAGACGCAGGCCGCGGTGACGCGGACGATCGCGTCGCGCCCCGTCGAGAGCTGCGGGTCGGGGACCTCCTCGAGTCGGATGTCGCGCTCGCCGTGGATGAGTGTTGCTCGCATGGGTGCTCCTGGTCGGGAGGGGGATGGGGTCGGCGTCCACGGTACGCCCGCGACCGGCCGCGGGCGCCGGAGAGGCGGGGGCTTGCACGAACGCGCGCCGACGCGGCCCAGGTGGAGAGCCGGGGCGCGGCCGGGGGCGGTCCGGCGCCGGGCGGGAGGCGTCCTGGCGGAACGGAGGGGCCCCGCAGCAGCCCTGCGCCGCGTCACGGCTGCGCCTCCGCCCAGCCGTCGCGCCCGATCACGACGTGCGCGAGGAACCGCACGCCGCACGCCTCTGCCCCGTCGGCGATCGCCCGCGTCGCCGCACGGTCGGAGGGGAGCACCACGGCCTCGCCCGCGTGGCTGTGCGCCAGGCCGATGCCCGCCGCGCCGCGCGCCAGCACCTCGGCGAGCACGGCGGCGACGGGGATCTCGGCGTGCGCCGGGGCTCCGTCGGCCAGCGTCAGGACGTCGCGGACGGCTCCGGACTCGGCGAGCGCCACCGCCAGCACGGTCTCGACCGGCCGGGCGGCCAGCAGCGGAGCGACGAGCCCGGCCAGGCCGGCGGCGTCGGTCACGCGGGCGGCGCGCGAGGCGCGGTTCATCCTCCGCCGCAGCTCGAAGGAGGCGACCAGGCGGCAGGCGGCGACCTCGCCGACTCCGCGGTGCCGCATCAGATCGCCCACCCCGGCCCGGGCGACGGCGTCGATGCCGCCGAAGCGTGCGAGGAGGCGCTGCGCGACGACGGTCGCGTTGGCGCCGCGGACGCCGGCCCCGATGAGCACGGCGAGGGTCTCGGCGTCAGTGAGCGCTTCCGGTCCGTAGGCGCGGAGGCGCTCCCTCGGCCGCTCCTCGGGAGGGAGGTCGGCCATGCGGGGGCCGGGCGTTTCGAAGGACATGCCGCCGACGCTACGGAGCCCGCCGGACGGGCGCGCCGCGGATCCCGCGACTGTGGACGACTCCCGCCCTCGCGCGTCCTGTGGAGGGAACTTCCGTCGCCACCCGCGCGCTCCTCTCCCCTGCGAGTACGCAGACGTCGGACTCGCGACAGGGGTCGAGCACCCCGGTCAGTCCGACGCGGGCATCCCGGCCGTCACCGACAGGCTCTCGCCGTCCGGCGCCACGTCCACCAGCACCACGTCCCCGTCGCGCACCGTGCCGCCGAGCAGCGCCGTCGCCAGCTGGTCGTCGATCGCCCGCTGCATCAGCCGGCGCAGCGGCCGCGCGCCGTACTGCGGGTCGTAGCCGCGCTCGGCCAGCCACCCGCGGGCCGCGGGCGTCACCGCCAGGTCGAGCCGTCGCTCCGAGAGCCTCCTCGACAGCCGGTCGACGTACAGCGACACGATCTCGCCGAGCTCCGTGCGGTCGAGCGCGTCGAAGATCACGATGTCGTCGAGCCGGTTCACGAACTCGGGCTTGAAGGCCTGGCGCACCATCTGCTGGACCGCCTCCTCCTTCTGCGGCCGCGACAGCGCCGGGTCCACGAGGAACTGCGACCCCAGGTTGGAGGTGAGGATGAGGATCGTGTTGCGGAAGTCGACCGTCCGCCCCTGGCCGTCGGTGAGCCGGCCGTCGTCGAGCACCTGGAGCAGGACGTCGAACACCTCGGGGTGCGCCTTCTCGATCTCGTCGAGGAGCACCACCGAGTACGGGCGGCGGCGGACCGCCTCCGTGAGCTGGCCGCCCTGCTCGTAGCCGATGTAGCCGGGAGGGGCGCCGACCAGCCGCGAGACGGCGAACTTCTCGCCGTACTCCGACATGTCGATGCGGACCATCGCCTTCTCGTCGTCGAAGAGGTGGTCGGCGAGCGCCTTCGCCAGCTCGGTCTTGCCGACGCCGGTCGGCCCGAGGAAGAGGAAGGAGCCGGTCGGCCGGTCGGGGTCGGAGATGCCCGCGCGGGTGCGGCGCACCGCGTCCGCGACGGCCGACACCGCCTCGTCCTGGCCGATCAGTCGGCGGTGCAGCTCGGTCTCGAGGTGCAGCAGCTTCTCGGTCTCGCCCTGCAGGAGACGCCCGACGGGGATCCCCGTCCAGACGGCGATCACCGCGGCGATGTCGTCGGCCGTCACCTGCTCGTTGACCATGCGGCCCTCGGCCGGCTCCTCCTCCGCCTCGGCGGCGGCGAGCTCGCGCTCGATCACCGGGATGTCGCCGTAGAGCAGCTTCGACGCGCGCTCGAGCTTGCCCTCGCGCTGCGCCCGCTCGGCGGCGATCCGCAGGGCGTCGAGCCGGTTCTTGAGCTCGCCGACGCGGTTGAGGGAGGCGCGCTCGCGCTCCCAGCGCTCCTGCAGCTCCTCGAGCTGGGCGCCGCGGCGGGCCAGGTCCTCGCGCAGCTTCTCCAGCCGCGCCTTCGAGGCCTCGTCCTTCTCCTTCTTCAGCGCCAGCTCCTCGAGCCTCAGCCGGTCGACGGAGCGGCGCAGCTCGTCGATCTCGACGGGAGCGGAGTCGATCTCCATGCGCAGCCGCGACGCGGCCTCGTCGATCAGGTCGATCGCCTTGTCCGGCAGCTGGCGGGAGGTGATGTAGCGGTTCGAGAGCGACGCGGCGGCGACCAGGGCGGAGTCGGCGATCGCCACCTTGTGGTGCGCCTCGTAGCGCTCCTTCAGCCCGCGGAGGATCGCCACGGTGTCCTCGACGGTCGGCTCGCCGACGAAGACCTGCTGGAAGCGGCGCTCGAGAGCGGCGTCCTTCTCGATGTACTGGCGGTACTCGTCGAGCGTCGTCGCGCCGATCATCCGCAGCTCGCCGCGCGCCAGCATGGGCTTGAGCATGTTCGCGGCCGCCACCGACCCCTCGCCGCCGCCCGCGCCCATCAGCGTGTGCAGCTCGTCGATGAAGGTGATGATCCGGCCGTCGGACTCCTCGATCTCCTGGAGCACGGCCTTCAGCCGCTCCTCGAACTCGCCGCGGTACTTCGCTCCGGCGATCAGGGCCGAGAGGTCGAGGCTGACGAGCTGCTTGCCCTTGAGGCTCTCGGCGACGTCGCCCGCGACGATCCGCTGGGCGAGCCCCTCGACGACGGCGGTCTTGCCGACGCCGGGCTCGCCGATGAGGACGGGGTTGTTCTTGGTGCGGCGCGTGAGCACCTGGCTGACGCGCCGGATCTCGGCATCCCTCCCGATCACCGGGTCGAGCTTGCCGCTCGCCGCGATGGCGGTCAGGTTGACGCCGTACTGCTCGAGTGCGGACTTCTCGTCCTGCTGGGGCATCCGACCGGCCTGCATGATGGTGGTCTCCTCCGTGGCTCGAAAGTTGAGTTCGACGGACTCAACTTTACTCCCGCGACGGCTCCGGCGGTCAGGCCGTCAGAAGATCGCTGTCGCGGCCCTGGAGCGTCTCGAGCGCGTTCCGGAGGATCGAGCGCAGCCGGAACTCGTCGATCCCGGTCAGCGCCGAGATCTCGGCCTGCGAGAAGCCGCCGGCCGCAGCCAGCAGCAGGAGCTCGCGGTCCGGGCAGTCGAGGGCGAGCAGGCTGCTGCCGAGCGGACGCCGGGCGAGCTCGTGCGCGGACCCGAGGGTCTCGCAGAGGACCTCGAGCACCCAGAGCACGGGCTCCGGCGAGCGGGCGCCCTCGCGGGAGCGGCGCCAGACAGCGGTGAAGACGTCGGTGCAGAGCCGGTCGCGGCCGGCCGGGTCGGCCTGGACCGTGCCGACGCACGCCGAGACGAGGCCGCCGAAGCGGTCGACGAGCTCTCCCAGAGCGGAGGCGTCCCCCGTGGCGGAGCGGGTCAGCAGACGGGCGGCGTCCTGCGTCAGCGGCGGACGCACCCGTCCACCGGTCGCGTCCTCGCCTCCAGCACTCACAGGCCTCAGCGTGTCACCGACTCCGGGACGGCGGGACCAGTTGCGCGGAAGGGGGGTGACATGTAAGGAGCGGATCCGCTATCCGACATCAGAGGCGCGGCCAGCGCGCGCGGGCGAAGCAGAAGAGCCCGTAGGCGATGAGCCCGACGGCGACGAAGCCGAGGAGGAGCACACCTGCCGGCAGCTCCACGAGCGACTTCAGCGCCTCGTCGAGCCCGCCCGCCTGCTCCGGATCATGGGTGACGGCGGCGACGATCAGCAGCACGCCGAGAGCGCCGAGGACCACGCCCTTGGCGACGTAGCCGGCGACGCCGAGCACGGTGACGACGGTGCCCGCCGTACCGCCCGGCTCCGCGACGTTCTCGAGGAACTTCCTGCTCGCTCCGCGGTACACGAAGACGCCGCCGACCGCGAGGACGGCCAGTCCCGCGATCACGAGCAGCACGACTCCGCCCGGCGCCGAGAGCACCTGCGCGCTCGCGCTCTCGGACGACTCGGACGAGCTCGACCCGCCGCCCGTCGCGAACTTCAGCGCCGTCACGCCGAGGGCGCCGTAGACGACGGCCTTGCCCGCCTCCTTCAGCCGGCTGCCCCAGGTCTTCAGGGCGCTCTCGCGCGGGCGGACGAGGAACGCCTCGAGCAGCCCCCAGAGCGCCAGGCCGAAGAGGCCGACCGTGCAGATCCAGAGGATCACCAGACCGCCGGGCTGCGCCGCGAGGGCGCCGAGAGCACCGCTCTGGTCGGCCTCGCCTCCGCCGCCGCGGGCCACGCCGAGCGCGATCACTCCGATCAGGAGGTGGACGAGGCCGTTCGCCGCGAAGCCGCCGCGGGCGAGGGTCCGCACCGCCCGCGAGTCCTGGATGTCGTCGGCGGTGCGCTGGGCGTCGGCGGTGCTCGGAGTGTTCACAGGGTGGACGCTACGCGTTTCCACACCCCCGCGCCCGGCGCTCCGCCGTTCGGAGGTGCTCCCGGAGCCGGTTCTCCACACCTTTCCACAGGGTTGTCCACAGCTGTGGAATCGCTGGAAGGACGAGCGGATCACACGTCGACGGCGCGGACGAGTCCGTCCTGCACGCCGCCCAGCCAGTCGTAGACGCTGCGGATCGCGGCCGCGCTCCCCTCCTCCGGGACGACGTCGTCGGTGTCGTCGATCCCCAGCCGCACGGCCAGAGCGAGCCGCATGTCGGTCAGTGCGCGGAGCCAGGCGATCGCCTGCGGCTCCTCGAGACGGACCGCGACCTCGCCCAGCCCCTCGAAGATCCGGCCGTGACTCGTGCCGTCGCCGGCGTCGAGGGCCGCCGTGACGGCGCGGGCGTCGTCCATCTTGCGGGCGGCGAGGTCCGGAGCGGTGAAGCGGCGGAACTCGTCGGCCGCCTCGGCGTCGTCGCGGTAGGCGTCGGGCAGGAGGCGCGCGAGCGCTGGATCGGAGCGGGCCTCCTCCGCGGACGCCCCGCGGTCGAGCAGCTCGAGCATCTCGCCGGCCAGGTGGCGGAGGATCCCGGCCTCCTCGCGGTCGAAGCGGGCGACGGCCGCTCCGGAGGAGTCGCGGCGGAACGCGCGCATCAGCCGAGTCCTCGGATGCCGCGAGCGGGGTGCTCTCCGGTCTCCGCGGCCGCGGGGCGCAGCGGGGCGCTCACGCGTCGGCCTTCTGCAGCGTCGCCCACAGGCCGTAGCCGTGCATCGCCTCCACGTGCCGCTCCATCTCCTCGCGGTTGCCGGTCGCGACGACCGCGCGCCCCTCGGTGTGCACCTGCAGCATCAGCCGCTCCGCCTCGGCCCGGCCGAAGCCGAAGTAGCTGCGGAAGACGTACGAGACGTACGACATCAGGTTGACCGGATCGTCCCAGACCAGCACGATCCACGGGACCTCGGCCGCCGAGCGGGTCGCCAGGCGCTCGTCCGCGCGCTCGATCGTGTCCGCCATCCCTCCAGCGTAGGCCGCGGCGCGGGCGGACGCCCGGGCGCGCGGGCCGGAGCGTGCTGCCCGCAGCCCGCGAGTGACCAGGTGTCGTCGCACTCGGCGCGGGGGCACGAGGACGGGACCGCGAGAAGCCAGGAGTCGTCGCAGTCGAGCGCGAGTGCGACGACTCCTGGACGGTCGGAGCAGAGTCAGCAGCGGCGCCCGCCCTACGCCGACAGGCGCGGCAGGACCTCCCGGGCGAAGAAGTCGAGGTGGTCGAGGTCCTGCAGGTCCATGAACTGCAGGTAGACGCGCTCGCAGCCGGCCTCGCGGAGGGACTCGAGGCGGTCGACCGCCTCGTCGACGCCGCCGGCCACTCCGTGCTCGCGCAGCTCGGCGGGCTCGCGGCCGATCGCCGCCGCACGACGCGTGAACTCCGCCTCGTCCCCTCCGCCGACCGCGATCAGCGCGACCGAGTGCACCAGCGACGAGGGCTCGCGCCCGATCGCCCGGCACGCCTCGTCGACGCGCTCGAAGGCCCCCGGGATCGCGTCGAACTCGGGGAAGGGCAGATTGAACTCGCTCGCGAACCGCGCCGCGAGCGCCGGGGTGCGCTTGGGGCCGCCGCCACCGACGATCACCGGCAGCGGCAGGCGGGCGGGCTTGGGCAGGGCAGGGGAGTCGGTCAGCGTGTAGTGCTCGCCGGCGAAGGAGTAGCGCTCGCCGACCGGCGTCGACCACAGGCCGGTCACGATCTCGAGCTGCTCCTCGAGGAGGTCGAAGCGGCGCGGAGGGAAGGGGATGCCGTACGCGGCGTGCTCCTGCTCGAACCAGCCGGTGCCGAGGCCGAGCTCGGCACGGCCCCCGGACATCGCGTCGACCTGGGCGACCTGGATCGCGAGGATCCCCGGCGGCCGGTAGGTGACGGAGGAGACGAGGGTGCCGAGCGCGATCCGCTCGGTCTCGCGGGCGAGGCCGGCGAGTGTCGTCCACGCGTCGGACGGGCCCACGCCGGGGTCGCCGTCCCCCATCCGGAGGTAGTGGTCGGAGCGGAAGAAGCCGTCGTAGCCGAGGCTCTCGGCGGCCTGCGCGACGGCGAGGAGGTCCTCGTAGCTCGCGCCCTGCTGGGGTTCGGTGAACACTCTGAACTGCACGGGTCCAGCCTCCCGCACCGGGGCCGGATCATGCCAGCCCGGCTCCCCCGGCCGGGGCCGCCGACGGGCCCCCGTGTACCGTGGACGGTTGCCGCCGACGAGAGGACCCCATGTCCGAGCACCCGTCCTCCCCGGACACCGCCCCCGCCACCGCGGGCACGACCGCCCCTCCGCACCGCCTCGCACGGTGGGTCTTCTGGCCCGCCGCCGTCCTCACGCTGTCGATCGCGGCCTTCGCGATCCTCGCGCCCGACGCCGCGACCTCCGTGTTCTCGACGCTGCAGACCACCGTCGTCAACACGTTCAGCTGGTACTACGTGCTGATCGCCGCGGTCTTCGTGGCCTTCGCCATCTGGATGGGCGTGAGCCGCTTCGGCGACATCAAGCTCGGCGCCGACGACGACGAGCCCGAGTTCTCGATGCTCGCCTGGATCTCGCTCCTCTTCGCCGCCGGCATGGGCATCGGCCTCGTCTTCTACGGCGTCGCGGAGCCGCTCACCCACTTCGCCACTCCGCGCCCGGGCGTCACCGGCACCGAGACGCAGCTCGCGCAGAGCGCGATCTCGCAGACCTACCTGCACTGGGGCGTCCACGCCTGGTCCATCTACGTGGTGGTCGGCCTCGCCCTCGCCTACGCGATCCACCGCCGCAAGCGGCCGGTGTCGATCCGCTGGGCGCTGGAGCCGCTGCTGGGCCGCCGGGTCCGCGGCGGCTGGGGCAACGCGATCGACGTGGTCGCCCTGGTCGGCACCATGTTCGGAGTCGCGACCTCGCTCGGCCTGGGCGTCACCCAGATCTCGGCGGGCCTGGAGGCGAGCGGCATCGTGGAGTCGTCGCTCACCGTGCAGATCGTGGTCATCGCCGTGGTCACCGGCCTGACCGTCCTCTCGCTGATCTCGGGCGTGGGCAAGGGCATGAAGTGGCTCTCGACCGGCAACCTGCTGCTCGCCGCGGCGCTCCTCGTCTTCGTGCTCGTCGCCGGCCCGACCCAGTTCCTCCTGCGCGAGTTCGTGCAGTCGCTCGGCAACTACCTGCAGAACTTCATCGGCCTGACCTTCACGGTCAGCGCCTACGCCGGCCGCGAGGGCGAGCAGTGGCAGGCCTCGTGGACGACGTTCTACTGGGGCTGGTGGATGTCGTGGGCGCCGTTCGTCGGCATCTTCATCGCCCGCGTCTCCAAGGGCCGGACGGTCCGCGAGTTCGTCGGCGGCGTGCTGCTCGTGCCGACCATCATGACCTTCCTCTGGTTCAGCGTCCTCGGCGGCACGGCCATCTACCGGGAGCTCTACGGCGACGTCGGCCTGGTCGGCGCCGACGGCTCGGTGGACACCAACCTGGCGCTCTTCTCGATGCTGCAGGGACTGCCCGCGGGCTCGGTGCTGACGATCGGCGCGATCCTCCTCATCGGCGTCTTCTTCGTGACCTCCGCCGACTCCGGAGCGCTCGTGATGTCGATGATCGCGACCGGCGGCGAGCCGGAGCCGCGCAACCGCATCCGCGTGTTCTTCGCCGTCGCGACCGCGCTGCTCGCCCTGTCGCTCCTGATCGCCGGCGGCCTCGACGCCCTGCAGACCGCGGCGATCCTCTCGGCCCTGCCGTTCAGCGTCGTGATGATCCTGATGTGCGTCGCGACGGTGATCGCCTTCCGCCGCGAGATCCGCGCCTACGACAAGGCCCGCCGCAAGGCGTTCGTCGGCGACATCGGCACGTTCTACGGCCTCGAGGTCGAGGATCCGGCGGAGCGCGAGCCCGCCCACCCGATCAAGCGCCTCGCGAGCCGCCTGAAGCCGGGGTCGAAGGAGTAGTCGGCTCGGAGGAGCAGCCAGGTCGGAGGAGGCCGGGCGCCGCTGGGGCGCCCGGCCGGCCGATCAGCTGGGCGACGGGATGAAGGGGTGCTCCGGCGGGTCCTGGTCGTCGCCGAGGCGGGCGTCGGCGCCCTGGTCGAGCGCCTCGTCGATCGACTCGGGGTCGTCGATCTCGGCCGGGTCCTCCGGCGGAACCGGCAGGGAGTCGCCGTCGGGGCGGGTGGTGTCGGTGACGTCCTCGGGGGCGTCGAAGCCGAAGCTGCTCATGGTTCCCTCTCCGCGGTGCGCCCGGGAGGCGGCGCCGCTGCGGGCAGCCTAGGTCGCGCCCCCGGAGGCGGTCACGGACTTGACGAAGCGCCCGAGGGGCCCCGCGGGGTCGGCCTGCTCCGGAGGAGCCTCCGCCCCGGCAGCCGTCAGTGCACGTACTCGAGCAGGTCGGTTCCGAGGGTGCGCATGCCCTCCAGCACCGCGAGGCGGTAGTGCAGGGTCGTGTCGTCGAACTGGGTGGCGACCGCGTAGGCGACTCCGGCGCGCGGGCCGCGGAGGACGCCGGCCTCGGCGCGGACGCCGACGTCGGTGCCGGTCGCGTTGACGAGCAGGACCCCGTGGTCGGGGTGGCGGTGCGCGAGCGGGTCGAGCCCGAACGAGGCGGCGACCATCGAGAGGTCGGTTCCCAGCGAGAGCCAGCCGATCACCCGCGAGCTCACGGCGGCGTCGACGATCTCGCCGTTCGCGAGCGTGGCGAGCAGCCAGGTCAGCTCGCGGGCGGAGCCGATCGAGAGCTGCGGCGCGTCGTCGGGGCCGCGCTCGTCGCGCACGACGTCGAGCAGGGCGGTGCGGGAGAGGCCGAGCGCCTCGGCCCGCTCGCGCACGGCGTCGAGACCGACGCGGCGCAGCAGGACGTTGGTCGCGAGGTTGTCGCTGGAGGCCCCGACGAGGGCGGCGAGGTCGGCGATCGGCATCGACGGCACCTGGAGGTGCTGCCAGAGCCCGGAGCCCGAGACCGCGTCCGCCGCGGTCCGGTCGACCAGGCGCAGGTTCTCCTGCGGCTCGTTCGCCAGCCGGGCGGCGACCTCGATCAGCAGCACGACGGTGCCGAGGGAGGCGGTGGGCATCGAGACGGAGTCGTCGACCGCGAACAGGGTGCGGCCGGTCGCCAGGTCGACGGCGCGCGCCGAGACGACGACCCCGTCGATCGCGAGACGGCCGAGGGCGTCGAAGCCGCGCTGGAAGTTCTCGCGGTCGCCGCCGCCCTTGTGGCGCCCCCGGCGGTTGCGTCGGCTCTCACGGCGGGTCTCGCTGGTGGGGATCACCACGGGTACGGCCCCTCTACGGGTCGGGAGTGCGGTCGTGCGGAGGGGGGACCTGGGTCCTCACGCGCCGGCAGGACGCGCGATCGGCGGACGACCCCGCGGCATCGGTCGGCTCTCGATGCCCGGGGCTCCTCGTCCGTGGTGCGGAGGTGGTCGGCGGCGACTACCAGATGGTGACGCGCTCGCTCGGGGAGAGCCAGAGGGCGTCGCCTTCGGAGACGTCAAAAGTAGCGTAGAACTCGTCGATGTTCCGGACGATCTGGTTGCAGCGGAACTCGGCCGGAGCGTGCGGATCGATGGCGAGGAGGCGGATCGTCTCCTCGTCGCGGGACTTCTGCTGCCAGGCCTGCGCCCAGGAGAGGAAGAAGCGCTCGGCGCCGGTCAGGCCGTCCACGACGGCCGGCTCCTCGCCGTCCAGCGAGAGCAGGTACGCCTTCCAGGCGATGCCGAGACCGCCGAGGTCGCCGATGTTCTCGCCGATGGTCAGGGCGCCGTTCACGTGGTGCCCGGGCGTGGTCGCGGGAGCGAGCGCGTCGTACTGCGCGATGAGCGCCTTCGTCCGCTCCTCGAACGCGGCCCGGTCCTCCTCGGTCCACCAGTCGGTGAGGCGGCCGTCGCCGTCGAAGCGCGAGCCCTGGTCGTCGAAGCCGTGGCCGATCTCGTGGCCGATGACGGCGCCGATCGCTCCGTAGTTCGCGGCGGGGTCGCGGGCCTCGTCGAAGAAGGGGAACTGCAGGATCGCGGCCGGGAAGACGATCTCGTTGAAGCCCGGGTTGTAGTACGCGTTGATCGTCTGCGGGGTCATGAACCACTCGTCGCGGTCGAGCGGGCGGCCGATCTTGCCGAGCTCGCGGGCGAACTCGAACTCGGCCACGCGGCGGGCGTTGCCGAGCAGGTCGGCCGGGTCGATCGAGAGGGCGGAGTAGTCGCGCCAGCGCACCGGGTAGCCGATCTTGGGCGTGAACTTCGCGAGCTTCTCGAGCGCGCGCTCGCGGGTGGCGGGGCTCATCCACTCCAGGTCGACGATGGAGCGGCGGTACGCCTCGATGAGGTTCGCGACCAGTACGTCCATCGCGGCCTTCGCCGTCTCGGGGAAGTGGCGGGCGACGTAGGTGCGGCCGACCGCCTCGCCGAGCGAGCCCTCGACGAGCGAGACGGCGCGCTTCCAGCGCTCCCGCTTCTGCGGGGTGCCGGTGAGGGTGCGGCCGTAGAAGTCGAAGTTGGCGTCGACGAAGCCGCTGGACAGGTAGGCCGCGGCTCCGCGGATCACCTGCCAGGACAGCCAGTCGCGCCAGGCCGGGAGCCGGTCCTCGGTGAGCAGGCCCGCGAGGCCCTGGAGGAAGCTCGGCTGGCGGACGACCACCTCGGCGAGCGCCCCCTCCGGAGCGCCCATCGCGGTGAGCCACACGCCGAGGTCGACGCCCGCGGCGAGCTCCTCGACCTCGGACCAGGAGCGGAGGTTGTAGGTCGCCTGGCTGTCGCGGCTGCGGACCTTGTCCCAGTGCGCGGCGGCCAGGTCCGTCTCGAGGGCGACGATGCGCTCGGCGCGGGCCTCGGTGGCGTCGATGCCGGCCAGGGCCAGCATCCGCGCGACGAACGGCGTGTAGGCCTCGCGGACGGAGGCGAACTCCTCCTCGCGGTAGTAGCTCTCGTCCGGCAGGCCGAGGCCGCCCTGGTTGACGAAGACGAGGTAGCGCTCAGGGCTTCCCGGGTCGTTGTCGACGAAGAGGCCGAAGAGCCCGGGGACGCCGGTGCGCTCGAAGGCGCCGACCGCGCGGAGCAGGCCGGGGATCGAGTCGACCCGCTGCACGGCGGCGAGGTCGTCGGCGATCGGGGCGGCGCCGAGCTCCCCGGCCCGCTCCTCGTCCATGAAGGAGGCGTAGAGGTCGCCGAACAGGCGCTCCTCGGTGCCGTGCTGCGCGGTCTGCGCCTCGACGATGATGTCGCGCACGGCCTTCTCCGCCTCCTCCTGGAGCACGTGGAAGGAGCCGTAGCGCGCCTTGTCGGCGGGGATCTCGGTGCGGTCGATCCAGAGCCCGTTGACGTGCCGGTAGAGGTCGTCCTGCGGGCGCGTCGCGGGGTCGAGTTCGGAGCGGTCGATACCGGAGCGAGGCGTCGTCGAGGTCATGGCGGACAGCCTACGTCGGGGCGCCGACACGGTGGCGCGAGGTGCGGCGGGTCGAGCGTGGAGCCGCGGAGGGCGGGCGCGGAGCCGCGGACGGGAGTGCCCGGCGCGGAGACGCGGGAGGGCCGGGCGCGCCTGCGTCCGGCTCGCGGGGGCGGACTGCTCCTGCGAGCCGGACGGTGGCCGACGGGGACGCCGGAGCGTCAGCGCCCGAGCTGCTCCTCGACGTACGCGCGGATCGGCGTGGTCGGCCGCCCGATCAGGCGGGCGAGCGAGCCGTCGGTCCCGCCGAGGAGGCCGTCGGCGATGTTCGCGTCGAGGCCGACGACGAAGCCGACTCCGCCCTCGGGGACGCCGGCGCCGGTGAGGACGCGGGCGTGCTCGTCGGAGGAGACGTGGCTGATCGCGGCGTCGCGTCCGGCGACCTCGGCGACGATCGCGGCCAGCTCGTCGAAGCTCCAGGCGGTGTCGCCGGAGAGCTCGTGCACGGTGCCGACCAGGGACGGGTCGGTCAGGGCGACCGCTGCGGCCTCGGCGTAGTCGGTGCGCGCGGCGCTGGCGACGCGGCCCTCGCCGGCGCTCGAGAGGGTGCTGCCGGTGGAGGCGAGCTCGGCGACGGTCTGCTCGTAGTTCTCGTTGTACCAGCCGTTGCGGAGGACGACGGCGGGGACTCCGCTGGCGGCGATCGCCTCCTCCGTGGCCTTGTGCTCGGGGGCGAGGATGAGCGCGCTCGTGGTCGCCTTCGGGGCGCTCGTGTAGACCAGGCGCGCGCCGGCGCGGACGGCGGCGCCGATCGCGGCGGTGTGCTGCGCGACGCGCCTGCCGACCTCGGAGCCCGAGACGAGGAGGACGGCCTCGGCGCCGGAGAAGGCGGCGTCGAGCGAGGCGGGGTCGTCGAAGTCCGCGACGGCGGTGCGGACGCCGAGGTCGGCGGCGAGCGCCTCGAGCTTCGCGGCGTCGCGGCCGGTGGCGACGATGTCGGAGGCGGCGGTGCCGCGGGCGAGCAGGTGCTCGACGGCGAGACGGCCGAGGTGGCCGGTGGCTCCGGTGACGACGAGGGTCATGAGGGGTCCTTCCTGACGGGTGGGGCGGGCGGGGTCCGCCGCCAGGAGGGTGCAACCGGCGCATCCTCCTCCTGCTTCCCGGAATGCAGTACCCACTATTTCGTTAGTACTGTCATCACCCCTGTCCCGAGGAGCACCCATGACGATCGCCGACTCCCCCCTGCTCGCCGGGGACGTCTACTCCGCCGACTGCCCGAGCCGCGAGGTCTTCGGCCACGTCACCAGCAAGTGGGGCGTCCTGGTGCTCGCGGCGCTCGCTCCAGGCACGCTGCGCTGGGGCGCTCTGCGGCGCCGGATCGGCGGGATCAGCGAGAAGATGCTCGCTCAGACGCTGCGGATCCTGGAGGAGGACGGCTTCGTGCACCGCGAGGCGCGGCCGGTCGTCCCGCCGCACGTCGAGTACCGGCTGACGCCGCTGGGAGCGGAGCTGGCGGATCGGCTGCTGCCGGTCGTCGGGTGGATCGCGGGGAACGTCGGGGCGGTCCTGGAGGCGCGCTCGGAGGGCCGCCGGGAGGGAAGGTGAGCCTCACCTTCTTGTGAGAACGTTCACGTCCCGTTCAGGGAGGAGCCTCCACCCGGCGGCATCGGCGCCCCCTCCCCCTGCTTGCCTCGATCGCGTCTCCTGCTCGTGATCGAAGGACCTCCATGTCGGACACCGCCCGCCGCCCGCTCCTCCTCCCGATGGCCGGCCACGTGCGCGGCAAGCGCAGCCCCGTCACCTGCGCGCTGAAGTGCGCCAACGCCTGCTCCACCGCGACCTGCAACACGTCGCACAACAGCTACTTCCGCGACATCGTCTCGTCGCAGCTCTCCCGCCGCAGCGCCCTCGGCCTCGGCCTGGCCGGCGCGGTCACCGTCGCCGTCGCCTCCGCCGGAGGAGCGCCCACCGCCGAGGCGGCCGTGGCGACCGCGGCCGACGGCTCGCCGCTCGCCTTCACTCCCATCGCTCCGGTGCCGTACACGGTCGACCGGTTCACCGTCCCCGAGGGCTTCGCCTGGCAGCCGATCATCCGCTGGGGCGACCCGCTCTTCGCCGACAGCCCCGCCTTCGACATCGCCGACCAGACGGAGGCCGCCCAGGCCGCGCAGTTCGGCTACAACAACGACTACACCGACATCGTCGAGATCCCGGGCTCGAAGCGCCTCCGCGCCCTGCTCGTCGTGAACCACGAGTACACGAACGAGAGCATCATGTTCCCGGCCGCGCAGCTCGAGGCGGAGCCGGAGCGCGTGCGCGCCGTCGGCCGCGCCGCCCACGGCCTCAGCATCGTCGAGCTGGTCCGCACCGCGGTCGACCGCCCGTGGGCCTACGTCCGCGGGGGCGAGCGCAACCGCCGCTACCTGCTCGACACCCCCTACGAGGTGACCGGCGCCGCCGCCGGCACCGACCTGCTGAAGACGGTCGCCGACCCCGAGGGCCGCACCGTGCTCGGCACGCTCGGCAACTGCTCCGGGGGCACGACGCCGTGGGGCACGATCCTCTCGGGCGAGGAGAACTTCAACGGCTACTTCCGCGCCGTCGGCACGAGCGACGCCGAGAAGCGCTACGGCCTCGCCGACTCCGAGACCTCGCGCCTCTGGGAGCTCGACGACCCCCGCTTCGACGCCCGCACCCCGGGCTACGAGAACGAGCCGAACCGCTTCGGCTGGATCGTGGAGTTCGACCCCTTCGACCCCGACTCCACGCCGAAGAAGCACACGGCGCTCGGCCGGCTCAAGCACGAGGGCGCGAACGTCATCATCGCCCCGGACGGCCGCGTGGTCGCGTACCAGGGGGACGACGAGCGCTTCGACTACCTCTACAAGTTCGTCTCGACGAAGCGCTACATCGAGGGCGACCGCGCCCACAACAAGACCCTGCTGGAGGAGGGCGACCTCTACGTCGCCCGCTTCACCGGCGACTCCCCCGTCGCCGAGATCACCGGCACCGGGGCGGTCCCCTCGGACGGCGGCTTCGACGGCATCGGCGAGTGGCTGCCCCTGGTGCTGAACGGCGCCTCGACGATCGCCGGGATGAGCGTCGCCGAGGTGCTCGTGCACACCCGCCAGGCGGCGGACGCCGCGGGCGCGACCAAGATGGACCGCTGCGAGGACGTGCAGCCCAGCCTGGTCAGCGGCCGGATCTACGTGGCCTGCACCAACAACTCCGCCCGCGGCACCGAGGGCGCCAAGGAGGGCGCGACCGAGGTCAACCCGCGCACCGAGAACCGCGACGGCCACATCGTCGAGATCATCGAGGACGGCGGCGACCAGACCGGCCGCACCTTCACCTGGAACCTGCTGATGCTCTGCGGCGACCAGGCGCAGGGCGACGTCGTCTACTTCTCCGGCTTCCCGGCGGACCAGGTCTCGCCGATCTCGTGCCCGGACAACCTGGCCTTCGACTCGGTCGGGAACCTCTGGATCTCGACCGACGGCGCCCCGAGCGGCATCGGCTACAACGACGGGCTCTTCAAGGTCGCGCTCGAGGGCGCGACGCGCGGCAGGGTGGAGCAGTTCCTCTCGGTGCCCCGCGACGCCGAGACCTGCGGACCGATCGTCCACGACCTCGACCAGCACGTGTTCGTGGCGGTGCAGCACCCGGGCGAGGAGGGCACCTTCGAGGCGCCGAACTCGTTCTTCCCGGACTACGGATCGACGGCGGCGGGAGCGGTGGCGGCACCGCGTCCGACCATCGTGCAGATCCTGCCGGCGTCGCAGGTGGTGGCGCCGACTCCGACGCCGACCGCCGGGCCGACCACGGCACCGACGACCCCGCCGACCACCGCGCCCACGGCGACTCCCACCACGGCACCGACCGCCGGGCCGACCGCGGCGCCCACCGCGGCTCCGTCCCCGGTGCCCACGACCGCGCCGACCGGCACGCCCACCCCGCTGCCCGTCGGGGGCTCGGGCGGCGGGCTGGCCTCGACCGGAGTCGAGAGCGTCGGCCTGATCGCGGGCGCCACCGCGCTCCTGGCCGCGGGCGCCACCGCGCTCGGACTCGGAGCGCGCCGCCGCGCGGCCGCCGAGGGCGAGGACGACCCGCAGGCGTGAGGCCGGACAGGGCCCGGGACCGATCGCAGGATCGGGGCCCGGGCCCTGTCGCGCTCGGGGACCCGCCGCTCAGGCCCCCGGGACCGGCGGGCCGGTGCGCCAGCGGAGGATCGCCGCGGCGTCGGCGTCGTGCGGCAGCGTCACCACGTCGATCCCCTCCGGAGCGGTGCGGGAGTCGGTGACGAGCACGCGCGCGTCCGTGAGCACGGCGGCGCGGGCCAGCGCGAGGGCGGCGTCGACGGAGTCGATCACCTCGGCGCCCAGCGCCTCCTCCGGGGCCGACGCGACCCACGGCTCCGCGGCGAGCGCCAGCAGAGCGCGCTCGCGCAGTCGGCCGGGGTCGAGCACCAGCGTCTCGACCTGCGCCGAGGCCAGCGCCGTGACGATCGCGCCGAGCGAGTACTCGACGGTGCGGCGCGGCTCCCCGGTGCGCAGGGCGTCGAGCACGTCCTCCTTCTCGCGCAGCAGGATCCGGTCGAGCTGCTCGTCGACGAACCGCTCCAGCGCCCCCTCCTCGCTGCCGGCGGCCCGCGTGTTCACGGGCTCGACGGCCAGGATCGCGGCGCTGCTCGGCGAGAGCTGCTGCGCGAGCAGCTGCCGGGCGTGGATGTCCCCCGCGACGACCAGCAGGCACGGCCGGTGCACGCGCACGAGCTCGTCCACCGCGGCGGCGAGCTCGGCCTGCGTGCGCCGCCAGATCTCCTCCGCGTGGTGGTGGAACCGGTCGTGCCGCCAGCCGCCAGCCTGCGCCTTGTGGAGGGTGTCGGTGCGGCCCTGCACGGCCTGCTCGGCCTCGGGTCGCTGCGCGCCCAGGCGGCGCAGGCGGATCTCGCCGCCGTCCCGCGAGGTCTCGACGACGAGGACGCGCAGGTCGGGCCGGTGCTGCAGCAGCGGCACGATGTCGGGGAGCGGGCTGTAGGAGACGCCCTCGGGCGCGACCGGCCGACCCGGCAGCACCTCGTTCAGCACGACCCTCCCGTCCACGGCGACCGCGAAGAGGCAGCAGCCGCCCTGGGGGCGCCCGGCCCCCTCGAGCAGAGCGGTGAGGGCCCGGATGTCGGCCTGCGGCGCACCCTGGCGGGCGAGCTCGTCTCCGAGGGACGTGGCGCGCTCGAGCGAGATGTCCGGCGGATCGCCGGAGTCGATCGCGAGGTCGACGTAGAGCTGCGACACGGGCCGGGAGTCGCGGAGGAGCTCGGCCAGGGTCGGGAGAGCGGGGGTGGTGGTCACCATCGGGTCGTCCTTTCCTGTCGTGTCCCGACAGTGTCGGACGGCAGGAGCGGGAGGAGGGACGGGGTTGACTGCTCGCGCGCGCCTCAGAGCAGGCGGCGCGCGGAGGCCCAGGCGGTGAGCTCGTAGCGGGAGGAGAGCTGCAGCTTGCGGAGGACGGCGGAGACGTGGGACTCGACCGTCTTGACCGAGATGAAGAGCTCGGCGGCCGCCTCCTTGTAGGCGTAGCCGCGGGCGATCAGGCGCATCACCTCGCGCTCGCGGGCCGAGAGCCGGTCGAGCTCGTCCACCGACTCCGCCTGCTCGCCCGCCAGCGCCCCGAAGGCGTCGAGCACGAAGCCGGCCAGGCGCGGCGAGAACACGGCGTCCCCGCCCGCCACCGCGAGCACGGCCCGGCTCACCTCGGCTCCGGAGCTGGCCTTGGTGATGTAGCCGCGGGCGCCCGCGCGGATCACGCCGACCACGTCCTCCGCGGCGTCCGAGACGCTGAGCGCCAGGAAGCGCGACGACGACCCGGCGCTGCGCCGCAGCACCTCGGCCCCGCCTCCGCCCGCACCGCCCGGCAGGTGCACGTCGAGCAGCACCACCTCGGGCGCGAGCGAGGCGACCAGGCCGACGGCGGAGTCGACGTCGGCCGCCTCCCCGACGACCTCGAGCTCGGGGGCGAGGTCGGCCCGCAGGCCGGAGCGGAAGATGGAGTGGTCGTCGACCAGCAGCACGCGGGTCACCGCTCGACCTCCGCGGGGAGCCGCAGATGCACCTCGGTGCCGGTGCCGCCGACTCCGGGGCGCACGGTCGCGCTGCCGCCCGCGCGCGCCATCCGGCCGATGATCGACTCGCGGATGCCGAGGCGGTCGCCGGGCACCTCGTCGAGGACGACGCCGGGGCCGCGGTCGCGCACGAACACGTCGACGCCCTGCACGGAGGACTCGAGGTACACCGAGACGTCGCCGCCCGCGTGCCGGGCCGCGTTGAGCACGGCCTCGCGGGTCGCGGCGAGGAGCGCGGCGGCGCCGGGGACGGACGCTCCGACAGCCACCACCTCGAGGTGCACGGGGTAGTCGAGCTCGACGGCGGCGGCGATCGCCCGGACCTCGGCGGCCAGGTCGTTGGCGACCGGGACGTCGCGCTCGAACAGCCAGTCGCGCAGCTCCCGCTCCTGGGCGCGGGCGATGCGGGCGACCTCGCTCGAGGCTCCGGCGCGGTTCTGGATGAGCGCGAGGGTCTGCAGCACGGAGTCGTGCAGGTGCGCGGCGATCTCGGCCCGCTGCTCCTCGCGCACGCGGGCGGCGCGCTCGCCCATCAGCTCGGACCAGAGGGTCACCACCCGGGGCGCGGCCAGCACGCCGGCGGCGATCAGCAGCACGCCCACGGCGAGCACCGCGTTGAGCGCGCTCGGGCGGCCGGTGAGCACGGCCGCTCCGGCGAGCACCAGCAGCGCGCAGGAGGCGAGGCGCACTGCGGAGCCGTACCGGGCGGAGCGGACGGCGTCGCCGCGGTCGAGCCCGAGGCTCCAGCCGACGGCTCCTCCCGCGAGCAGGCCGACGGCGACGAGCGCGCGCGTGATGTCGGCGTCGTCGCCGCTGTCGACGGCGATCAGCACGGCGAGCGCCGCGACGGCGGCGGCGAGGGTCAGCAGGCCGGCCACGGGAGCGGAGCGGCGGACGGCCGGATCCGCGTCGCGCGAGTCGAGCGGCGCGAGGGGCACCAGGGCCCAGAGCCAGAGGTAGAGGAGCGCGCCGCCCCCGCCGAGCGCGGTCGTGAGGGCGGCCAGGAGGCGGGTCCTCCGCACGCTCCAGCCGAGGTGGTCGGCGACCGCGGTGCACACTCCGCCGAGCAGCATCGTCCGCGGCCGCTGCAGCGGGGGGCGGACGGCGGTGCCGGGGACTGTGCTCACCCCTGCATCCAAACAGGTCGGCCGCACGATCGGGGGTGCTCTCGGGGTCGGATCAGGGGTTCCCCCGATGGTCGGGGCCGTGGGGCGCACGGGAGACTCGCAGCATGACAGGACAGAGCACGACCCCGCCGGGCTCCGCGGAGCCGGACGGCACGGAGGCGGCGAGCACAGCGACGACGCCGATCGGGACGGATCCCGGAGCGGCCGGACCCGACAGCGCCGGCCCGGACAGCACCGGCCCCGAGAGCCCCGACCCGGGAGCCCCCGGCCC